>JAEWYA010000134.1 GCA_023395775.1 Bacillota bacterium | reverse complement strand
GGCTGGGCCAGGGCGGCATACAGGTTTTGCAGCTCCACATTGAACTGGTCCATGCCGGTGGGGGCCAGATGAATCCCTCGGGAGGCAAGTTCCTCCCGGTCGTCGTCGTTCAGCACGCCGCCGCTCTGGGCCACGGCGGGCAGCACATGGTCGTTGGCTCCCAGCAAAAAAAGATACTTTGCCGTGTGGCGGTCGTTCCGGGTGATCTCGCTGGCGGACACCTGATCCAGCGCGGGAGGGATGGTCCCCACGCTGTACTGCGTCAGCAGCAGCCGAAACAGCCGTGCGAAGATCTCCGGGTCCATGGACTCGTTCCCCAGAATTTCCACGAACTGGTCCAGCACGTCGCAGAGGATTCCCCACAGCTGGCCCGTCTCCTCCGCCGTCTGCAATTCGCCCTGTTCGCCAAGAGCCTTCATCTGGCCTTCCAACGCGGACTGAAGGTCCAGTGCCTCCATAAAACTGTAAAGCGCAGTTACTTGCTCACTCACTGTCTCAGCGGCTTTCATCCCGTCTGATAGAAGCTTCAACGGCCCGCGAACCCGGCGGCGCAGCTCGTTTAACTCTTGCAATTCTGCTTTTTGCGCGTCTGTCCATGGCGCGCCGTAGCCGTCCGGATTGGCGGCCCAGTCCGCCTCCCGCAGCCAGAGAGAGCCGTGTATCTCCCAGGTGAGGGCGTAGTTTTCCAGTCGGTCGCACTCTGCCGGACTCAACCCGGCTAAACCGGTCTTGAGATAGTGGAACATGTCCTCGTACTCGCACCCGCCGGTAACGGCGTCCAACGCCCCGGTCAGAAGCGAGAGCACCGGTTTTTCCAGAATGTCGCTGCGGCGGCTGAGAAACACCGGCACGCCGTACCGCTCGAACACATTTTCAATGGTGGACTCGTAGTCCTTCATGTTCCTCGCCGCAACGGTGATGTCCCGGAAACGGCACTTTCCCGTCTTCACCAGCCGCACAATGTCGGCCGCAGTCTGCTCCACCTCCGTGAAGGCGGTGTCCGCCTCCCGGACGCGGACGGCGTCGGTCGGGCCCTCCCAGGCCTCGTCCCCGCCGAAAAACGACCGCTCCACAAGGCCCAGCGGCGATTCGTCCCTGTCTTGGACATATTGGATTTCACAGGTCTGGCCAGCCTCCGCCGCCAGACGGCACAAACGGTCCCGTGTCCGCACGGAGACCTCGAATATCTCGCCGGCATTGTTTTCCTCTCCCAGCAGCGTCACCGTCACGGACGCCGCCTGCCGCAGAAAGACGGACAGCACCTCCTGCTCCAGCCCGTTGAAATAGGAGAAGCCGTCCAGATACACGTCCTTTCCGTCGGCGTACCGGGATTCCTCCAGATGGTCCCGGAGCTTGCTCATCCGGTCCCTGCCATCCAGACCCGGACGGCAGAGACGGGCCTGATAATCCGCATAGATCAGAGCAAGGTCCCGCAGCTTGTCCCCCATGGCGCCGGAAATGTCCTGCGCCTGAGCGGCAAAAGTCTCCGGCGTCACGGTGTAGCTGGTCATCTCGTCCAAAAGCCCCAGGAGCTGCTCCAAAAACGCGGCGCGCTGGCTGGGGCGGCGATAGACCTTCAGCACCGGGGCCAGCTCCGTCAGGGACCTTTGCAGCGTCAGCAGCTTTCCCCCGGCGTCGAGGGTCACGTCTGCCGCGCCGCCGGTGATGGCCAGCACGCGGGTGGCGAGACGCCGAAAGCTCAAAACCTCCGCGTGGCGGCTGGCGGTGTCCCCGCAGACCCGGCACAGGTCCACCTCCGCCTGATGGGAGGCGTGCTCCGGCACCAGCAGGATCTGCCGGGATGAATCTCCCTTTTCGGCGATCTCCCGCAGAATTCGCTTTGATTTTCCGGACCTCGCCCGGCCCATCAGGATCGTCAGCATGGATCTCTCCCTTTCCGCGTCTCCGGCTGAGCCGGTCAAATTCTATTCAGCGGCCTTTAGAGGACGCCTTTGCGGCTATTATACTGCAGGCGCAAAGCACCGTTGTGGTATGTAATCTAAATTGGGAAATAACCGCCTTGCGGTCATTTTACCACAATCCGCCTGGAAAGAAAAGAACGGAAGATTTGCATTTTAGTCTCCGGTCTGTTACACTGAGAAAAATGTCGAAAAGGAGCCAAACCGATGCACATTCCCAGTTCCACCACCGGAGAGATCGAGGTATTGTCCTTTGAGGCGGCGCTACAGGGCGCGCTTCGGCCCTCCCCGGACTACGACGCGGCCAAATGGCTGTACGTCCCCAACGCCTACTCCGAGTACCGATACATCCTGGGGACCCGGGGCGAGAAGCCCCTGATCTGCGTGGGTATCAACCCCTCCACCGCCGCGCCGGACGCGCTGGACCCCACGGTCAGCTCCGCCCGGCGCATCGCCCTGAGCAACGGGTACGACAGCTTTCTCATGTTCAATGTCTACGCCCAGCGGGCCACTCGGCCCGACGACATGGAGAAGAACTGCAACTCCTTTCTCCACGGGGAGAACCTCAGGGCCTTCGCCTACCTCCTGTCCCTTTCTCCCCGGCCCGCCGTCTGGGCGGCATGGGGAAACATTATCGAAAAGCGGCCCTACCTGATGGACTGCCTGCGGGACTTCGCCGCCCAGGGCCGGTCGGCGGGGGCCAAGTGGTTCACCGCCGGTCCGCCCCTGAAGTCCGGTCACCCCCACCATCCGCTGTACCTCAAGCGGGACACCGCCCTGATGGAGTTCGACGTCGAAGACTATCTGAGCGGGCGGTAAAGAATCCCTCTGCGTCCGCGTGCGCGGCCCCAAAATTCCCGTCCGGTCATGGCCCCGCCCACAGGCAGGGGTTTCTCGCCGGGCGGGAATTTTCCGCCCGGCGGCACATTTCTCCCCTCCCGGTCATATACTGCTTTGACAGATACAATTCAACCATTGACAGGAGGGTATCATGGACGACAATACCAACCAGACCTTTGAGCAGATGAACCAGGACCCGGCCGCCATTCAGCGAATCCTCACCTCTCAGGACGGACACAGGCTGGTCCAGCTGATGACGCAGGCCTACGGCGGTCCGGCTCTCCAGAAGGCAGCCGTCAGCGCCATGCAGGGCGACAA
>JAEWYA010000132.1 GCA_023395775.1 Bacillota bacterium | reverse complement strand
CAGTATAAGCTGCTGCTTTTTCTGGCGGCGTCCGCCGCTATTTTTGCCGCGGTGCTGTCACTGTACGCATACCCCGCCGAAGCGGTGGGGTATGCGGCGCTGCTTTGCATTGTGCTGGGCCTGATCTTCTTTGCCGTGGGCTACGCCGGATTTCTTCGCCGCCACCGGGAGCTGGAGCGGCTGAAAGAGGCCGTCAATGAAGCGGTGCTGCCTCTGCCGTCCGCCCGCAGCGCGCTGGAGGCGGACTATCAGGCGCTTTTGAACGCCGTGTGCGTCCACCGCGCCAAGCTTCTGACGCAGAGCGAGAATAAACGTCAGGACCTGCTGGACTACTATACCCTCTGGGTTCATCAGATCAAGAACCCCATCGCCGCCAGCCGTCTTCTGCTCCAGTCCGGCGGAGAGACAGACCGGGAGGCGCTGTCGGCGGAGCTGCTGAAGATCGAGGAGTATGTGGAAATGGTTCTGGGCTATCTCCGCCTGGACAGCGACTCCACAGACTATGTTCTGCGCCGCTGCGCGCTGGATGACATCATCCGGGCCAGTCTGCGCCGGTATGCGCGGCTATTTATCCTGAAAAAGCTGACGCTGGAATTCCATGAGACGCACCGGGTGCTCCTGACAGACGAAAAATGGCTGGGATTTGTGGTGGGCCAGCTTCTTTCCAACGCCATTAAATATACCCCCGAGGGCGGCAGCGTCCGCATCTACCCGGACGGCGAGACGCTGGCCATCGCGGACTCCGGCATCGGTATCCGGTCCGAGGACCTGCCCCGTGTGTTTGAAAACGGCTTTACCGGCTATAACGGACGGGAGGACCGAAAGGCCACGGGCATCGGGCTGTATCTCTGCAAGCGGGTTTTGACAAATCTGGGGCAGGGGATCACCATTGTATCCCGGCCCGGAAAGGGAACCATCGTGCGGCTGCTGCTGCGCGACGGGCGGCAGGTGGAGGAGTGAGCTTCGCGCCCTTGAAAAGAGGAGAGGGGCTTTCTTACGGGCGGAGGAAAAGACGAAAGCTTACAAAACTGTAAGCTTCGCGGGGAAATTGTAAGCCGATTCGATGGCTCCGCCGCCAAAATTTTGCTAGGATGGGAGCATCAAAAGGAGGAATTCACATGTCGCTTCTGGAAGTATCCCATCTTCAAAAAATCTATACCACCCGCTTTGGCGGCAATCAGGTCGAGGCTCTGAAAAATGTCAGCTTCTCCGTGGAGCCTGGGGAGTATGTGGCCATTATGGGCGAATCCGGCTCCGGAAAGACCACGCTTTTGAATATTCTGGCGGCTCTGGACAAGCCCACCTCCGGCCAGGTGCTGCTGGGCGGCAAAGCCATCTGCGATATCAAGGAGCGGGACATGGCTGCCTTCCGCCGCACGAATCTGGGTTTTGTATTTCAGGATTTCAATCTGCTGGACACATTTTCCCTGCAGGATAATATTTTTCTCCCGCTGGTGCTGGCAGGACAGGAGTTCAAGGAGATGGAGGCTGCTCTGAAGCCTCTGGCGGAGCAGCTGGGAATTCGGGATATTTTAAGCAAGTACCCCTATGAAGTCTCCGGCGGACAGAAGCAGCGCTGTGCCGTGGCCCGCGCGCTTATCACGAATCCCCAGATCGTACTGGCGGACGAACCCACCGGTGCGCTGGACTCCCGGGCCTCCGACCGGCTGCTGGACCTGTTTGGAGACATCAACGCGGACGGGCAGACGATTTTAATGGTGACCCACTCCGTCAAGGCCGCCAGCCACGCTCAACGGGTCCTGTTTTTACGGGACGGGGAGGTGTACCACCAGCTCTATCGGGGTGAGAATACGCAGGAGCAGCAGTTTGGCCGCATTTCCGACACGCTGACGGTGCTGGCGCAAGGCGGTGAGGCAAATGGATAAGAGGCGGTTCTATCCCCGGATGGCCCTGGTGAATCTGGCCAGAAACGGGCAGTTTTACGTTCCATACCTGCTGACCGTCATGGGGACGGCGGCGGCCTATTATATTGCGATGGCGCTGGCGGCTGCACCCGATCTGCCAAACAGCACCAGGTATGCTTACCTCACCGTGTTCATGAATATCGGCACCTTTGTCATCGCCGTTTTCGCGGTCATTTTTCTGACCTATACCAACAGCTTCCTGATGAAACGGCGCAAACGGGAGCTCGGACTTTACAACATTCTGGGCATGGGCAAGCGGCACATTGCCATTGTTCTGGGCTTCGAGATGGTCTACACCGCCGCCGCGGGTATCGTGGGCGGCGTGCTGCTGGGTATACTGCTGCAAAAGCTGGCGGTGCTTCTGCTGTGCCGCATGATGCGGATGGATATTGTCTACGGCTTCTATATCTCCGGCTCCGCCATCGCGGGGACGGCCGTGCTGTTCGGCGCGATCTTGCTGTTTAACCTTCTGATAAATCTGCACCGCATCCGTATTCAGAACCCCATGGAGCTGCTGCGGGAGGGCAGCGCGGGGGAACGGGAGCCGAAGACCCGCTACGTGACGGCGGTCATCGGCGTCGCGGCTCTGGGGGCGGGGTATACCATTGCCGTCACCACCCGCTCCGCCATGACAGCGCTGGCGATGTACTTTGTTGCGGTGTTTCTGGTCATCATCGGGACCTACTGTTTGTTTACCGCCGTCAGCATTGCGGTGCTGAAAGCTCTGCGGGCCAACAAAAAATTCTATTATAAAACCGACCACTTCATTGGTGTCTCCGGTATGCTTTACCGCATGAAACGCAACGCTGTGGGCCTCGCAAACATCTGCATACTCTCCACCATGGTGCTGGTGATGGTCTCCGGTACGCTGTCGCTGTATCTGGGCAGCGAGTCGGCGCTGGACGAACAGTTTGCAGGAAATCTGCGGGCAGAGGTCAGGTACGACCCGACGGAGGACACGCCGTTTGACGCAAAGACGCTTTCCAGCGCCGTGACCGAGCAGCTGGAAGCGCGGGGAATTTCCGCCGTCCCCGTGGCGGACTACCGTTACCTCTCCTTTAACGTGGATGAGAGCGGAGGCGCGCTGGAGGTGAAGAAGTATCTTTCCGGCGCCTCCAGCATGGTCTGCGCCATTGCCCCGGCCGACTACGCCGCCGTTACCGGCGCGGAGGCGCCAAGCCTGCCCGACGGGCAGATGCTGCTGTTTTTAAACGGCGCGGGGCAGAGCCGGAATCTCACCTTCCGCTTCTCCCACGCCGACGATCTGACGCTGACGGCAGTGGAGCCTGGCCCGCAGTACCCCGTTCCCCGGGCGTTTCAGTCCTCGGCGGTGGATGTTCTTTATGCGGTGGTATCCGACGGAACACTCCGCGCCCTGTATGAGGGTCAGCGGGCCGATCTGGGCGAAGATGCGGAGCAAATGCAGTGGAGCGGCTTTTGGAATGCGGACGAGAGCGCCGTCCACCCCGACGATCTGGAGCAGACGCTGGACTTCACCGGAACCGGAAGCTGGTCGCGGCTGAACTTTGAAACCCGGGACAGCTTTGGCGGGCAATATTATTCCATCAACGGCGGCTTCTTCTTCCTGGGCGTGTTCCTGGGGACCATCTTCCTGATGGCAGCGGTCCTCATCATTTATTACAAGCAGATTTCGGAGGGCTACGAGGACCGGGAGCGGTATCTGGTCATGCAGAAGGTGGGCATGGAGCCAAAGACTGTCCGCAGGTCGATCAATTCCCAACTGCTGGTTGTGTTTTTTGCGCCGCTGGCGGTGGCGGCGATTCATGTGGCGTTTGACTTCAGCCTGATGACGCGGCTGCTGACGCTGTTCTCGCTGCACAACGGGTCGCTGGCGCTCCTGTGTACCGCGGGTACGCTGGCCGTGTTCGCGGTGATCTACGCGTTGGTCTACCGTGCCACGGCGAGGGCTTACTACAAGCTGGTCAGAGTCTGAAGCATCGGCCTTTTGTAATATGTTCCCGTTCCCACGCGTGGAATAAAATCTGCAAAAAAACCCCGGCCAATCGGCCGGGGTTTTTCAGTATTATTTTGCGTATTCGACGACTTTTGTCTCCCGAATCAGATGGACCTTGATCTGTCCGGGATATTCCATCTCTTCCTCGATCTTCTTGGCCAAGTCTCTCGCAAGGATCACCATTTCATCTTCGGAGACCTGTTCGGGCTTCACCATCACGCGGACCTCACGCCCCGCCTGAATGGCATAGGCTTTGTCGACGCCGGGATAGCTGCCGGTGATTTCCTCGAGCTGCTGGAGACGCTTGATGTAGTTCTCCAGATTCTCGCGCCGGGCGCCGGGCCGGGCCGCGGAGATCGCGTCCGCCGCCTGCACGAGACAGGCCACGACGGTATGAGGCTCCACGTCGTTGTGGTGGGCTTCGATGGCGTGGATGATGTCGTCCTTCTCTTTGTACTTCCGGGCAAATTCCACGCCCAGCTGTACATGGGTGCCCTCCATCTCATGGTCCACGGATTTGCCGAGATCGTGGAGCAGGCCCGCCCGCTTGGCGGTCTGGGCATCCGCGCCCAACTCCGTGGCCATCATACCGGCGATATGGCTGACCTCGATGGAGTGCTGCAAAACGTTCTGACCGTAGCTGGTGCGGTAATGGAGACGGCCCAGCATCTTCACAAGCTCCGGGTGCAGGTTCCGCACACCGGTCTCAAACACGGCACGCTCGCCCTCGGACTTGATGACGGCGTCCACCTCCCGGCGGGCCTTTTCCACCATCTCCTCGATGTGGGTGGGGTGGATGCGGCCGTCGGCGATGAGCTTTTCCAGCGCCAGCCGAGCAACTTCCCGGCGAACCGGCTCAAAGCAGGAGACGGTGATGGCCTCCGGCGTGTCATCGATGATGAGGTCCACGCCGGTGAGTGTCTCGATGGTGCGGATATTGCGGCCCTCGCGGCCGATAATGCGGCCCTTCATTTCGTCATTGGGCAGGGGTACGACGCTGACAGTCATTTCCGCCACAGAGTCCGCCGCACAGCGCTGGATGGCCTGCGCCACAACTTCCCGGGCGCGGCTGTCGCACTCCTCTTTCATGCGGGACTCCACCTCTTTGATCTTGAGGGCGGTCTCATGGGTCACTTCGCTCTCCACCTGAGCAATCAGATAATTCTTGGCTTCGTCTGCGGTAAAGCCGGAGATGCGCTCCAGCAGTTCTGTCTGGCTGCGCTTGATGGTCTGGATCTCCTCAGTCTCTTTGTCCAGCTGCTGGTGCTTCTGGGCCAGGGCATCTTCTTTCTTCTCAATGGTCTCAGTTTTGCGGTCAATGTTCTCTTCCTTCTGCTGCAGGCGGTTTTCCTGCCGCTGAAGCTCGGTCCGGCGCTCTTTGACTTCCTTCTCATACTCGCTGCGGTTTTTCAGGATCTCTTCTTTTGCTTCCAACAGGGCTTCTTTCTTCTTGGTTTCTGCACTTTTAATCGCCTCGTTGATAATGCGCTTTCCTTCTTCTTCAGCGCTTGAGATTTCCCTTTCAGACACGTTTTTCCGGTAGCGAATACCGAGAGGGAAGCAAACCGCGCTGCCGACCGCCAGCCCGATCAGGGCTGCAATGATGGTCTGCATCACAATGGTTTACCTCCTGAATTTTCCGGTATTTTATGCGGGGAAATTTGGAAAAATCAGCGGCCAATCGCCGCCGATAAGAATCCTTTCCTAGTTTAATCGTTTGCTGCCGTTGTGTCAAGAAAAAATGTATAAACATTTAACAAAGAAACGTTTTTCACTTGGCAAATTTTAAAGCGGACGCCCCGTCAGGGCGTCCGCTTCCAGAACGGGGCGGCGTCGCCCAAAAATGGGGGGCTGTTCTAGACGTTGATATAGGCTGCCGCGGCATAACCCAGCTGATCGCCGTACCGGACTGTGTACCAACCCTGCCACTCACCATAGACCGTCACCGAAGCGCCGTTGGGAAGGCTCGCGATGACTGTCCCCTGAGGGGAGGGATAGCTGCGCAGGTTCAGCGTGCCGTAGGACACATGGACCTTTCCGGTGCGCGGGCCGGATGGATAGATGAAGGGCAGGCCGAAAAACTCTGTCAGTGCCCGGACCAGCTGCTGGGCGATGGAATCCATATGACTCTCCACCCAGGTGGCGTCCGCGTAGTTATCGTGGTAACCGATCTCCACCAGCACCGCAGGGGCCTTGGGCTGGCGGACCTCCCCAAGGGTGGTGATTGCCTGCGTCTGCACTTTGTTGGGAAGCGGGTAAATTTGCCGCAGATTGTCCGCGATCAGCTCCGCACCCCGCTGGCCCTCCTTGCTGCCGGGATAGTAAAACGCGATGATGCCCCGGGTGGGGCTGGCCTCCCCCTGGCCGGAGGCGTTGGAGTGCAGGGCCAGATGAAAGTCATAATTCCCCTGATTGGACTGCCGGATGGAACTGGCGGCGGTCATTTCGGGAGTATTCCGCTGGTAAGCAATGGCGTTGGAATTGAGATATGGGATCATGTGGTCCGCCAGCAGGTTCATGTTATACTCTTCAGAGCCGCTGCCGGTGATATAGGGGTTCGCCTCCTGAGTGGAGGGACTGAGATAAATAGTGGGCATGACAAGGCCTCCGTTTCGCGCAGATTTCTCCTTCTGATATATGGTATTTGCGGGAAAAATGTGCTACACTCAGAAACGAAATGCGGAAAACAGGAAATGAGGAAGCGTTTATGAAAACGGAGCGAAATTATCCCCGGGCCACCGTTACGCCGAAGGCGGAGGCGGCCCTTTTCAGGGGACATCCCTGGGTTTATGATGCGGAGATCACCGCGCTGGATGGCGCGCCGGAAAACGGCTCTCTGGTGGATGTGGTCAGCAAAAAGGGCCGGTATCTGGGAACTGGGCTTTACTCAGAAAAGTCCAAAATCCGCCTTCGGCTGATTTCCCGCAACGCAAACGATACGTTTGACAGCGCGTTCTGGGAGCGGAAGCTCCGCTGGGCCTGGGAGTACCGCAAAGCGGTGCTGCGGCCGGAGGATCTTGGCTGCTGCCGTCTTATCTTCGGCGAGGCGGATGGCTTTCCCGGCCTAACGGTGGATCGGTTCGGCCCGATCTTGTCTGTTCAGGTGCTCTCCGTGGGAATGGAGCTCAGAAAGAACCTGCTGTTTCCCCTGCTGGCGGAAATACTGCGCGGGGACGGACAGGAGATTTCCGGAATCTACGAGCGCAACGACGCGGCCCTCCGGGAGAAGGAGGGCCTGGCGCAGTACAAGGGCTGGGTTCCCCTGCCGGGGGAGACGCCGCCGGAGCGGGCCGTGACGGAAATTGTGGAAAACGGGATTCGGTATCAGGTGGATGTGGAAAACGGCCAGAAGACCGGCTTTTTTCTGGATCAGAAGTTTAACCGTCAGGC
>JAEWYA010000080.1 GCA_023395775.1 Bacillota bacterium | reverse complement strand
ACAGTTTCCTGTGCTTTGTCAAGTCTTTTTTTCAAGGACTTAACTCCCTTTTCAGTTCCGCCGCCCGCTCTCGCGGACAGCTTTGTTAGAATACCAGCCTTGCCCCAATTTGTCAACCCCTTTTCGTGTTCTTTTTTACTTTTTTTGATGCTCTCCATCTTTCCTCCTTATAATGGCCCCTCAGTTGGATGGTGACCCTTCCCCATACGCCATACGAAAAAACATTTCCGGCACAATCTTGCGCCGGAAATGCTTTTTCTTCAATTGTCCCGTGGGTAAGTCTCCGCAATGGAAGCGGAACCATAGGTGTCCGCCGGTTCGCCGTCCACCAGATACCGTACCTGCTGCACCGCGTCCAGGGAGGTCAGGGACATCGCCAGAGCATCAAGCGCAGGCTGCAAATCTGTGTTTTCCGGCAGCGACGGAAGAATCGCAGCGGATAGATTGACATAGCAAACTCCATCACTAAGCTGCGTGGTTAAAACAGTAAAGCCCTCCGGCAGGGCGGATGTCATCCCCCGCTCCCCCGGTCCCGCCTCAAGCGCGTCCACCAGAGCGGAGATTTGCGTATCACCCTCATAAAGGTCCAGCCTTTCCTCCACGCCGGTCAGTACGCCCGCCTCGTTTAAAAACCACAGTTTCACAGGCACGGTGCTGACTACGTCCTCCATGCTGCTGAGCAGCACATCCGTGTCGGTAAAATACTGTTTGTCCCGATACGCCAGTTCCTGCCCACGGACTGTGACGGAGACGGAAGAGACCTCCGAAAGCTGCATCAGCGTCAGCGTAATACAGTAATCCGCGATGGTCAGCGACACGCCGGACAGCGTACTGTATGGATACGAAAGATCCACCGTGACGTGTCCGTCGGTCAGCGCTGTGGAGATCAGCTGCGTGCCTGAGGGAAAGGGACTTTTCAGCGTCGCGCTCTGAGGCCCGGTCAGCAGGGTCCCCATCAGTTTTTCCGTGGCGGCGCGGGTATCCAGCTTCTGAAGGTCTTCCATCTGTACAGCCTCTGAACCCACGGCGTCTCCTCCGGCGGAATTCTCCAGATTTGAAGTCATAAAATATAAGTAGTAGCTGTCCGCATCCGCCGTCTGGGCCTGATGCGTCGCATAGACGCAGCCCGACAGCAGCGCCACGGCGCATAGCGTCAATAGCGCCCGGAGTTTCATTCCGCATCGCCTCCTTCCGCCACCAGCGGCCAGTAAACGGTAAACTCAGCGCCTCCTTGCGGACGGTTGGCCGCCTCCACAGTGCCGCCCCGGTTCTTCACTGTGTCCTGCACGATGGAGAGCCCCAGGCCCGTGCCGCCCGCGGCCCGGGAACGGGCCTTATCCACCCGGTAAAAGCGCTGGAAGATACGAGGCAGATCCTCTTCCGGGATACCCACGCCGTCGTCCGCCACCTTTAGAACAGCCTGTCCCCTCTCCCGCCGCAATGACACCCAGACCTGTCCGCCGTCGTGTGAGTACTTGACTGCGTTGTCCACCAAATTGTAAACAACCTGATGGAGCTCGTCCTTCGTCGCAAGAACCCGGCAGGACTCCTCCGCGTCACAGTGCAGCGCAACCTGCCGCTCCTCCGCCACCAGGTCCATCATCCGCAGCACCTGCTCCAGCACCGGCCCCACATCCACCGCCGACGGCGGCGCGGACACGCCGCTGTCCAGCCGGGTAAGGCGGAGCAGATCCTCACTGATACGGCTGAGGCGGTCTGCCTCCTGCCCAATGTCCGCCACAAACTCCCGGGTTGTGGCGGGGTCGATGTTTTCCGTCTGCAATATGGAGTCTGTCAGCAGACGGATGGCCGCCAGCGGCGTTTTCAGCTCGTGAGACGCGTCGGAGACAAAGCGCCGCCGGACATCCTCCGTGGTCTGAAGGCGGTCTGTGAGGCGATTGAACTCATAGCCGATCTGCGCGATTTCGTCATGTCCACGGACCACCGCCCGATGGCTGTAAGCGCCCGCCCGCACCTGTCGAATGGCGGAGAGCAGCTCGCTGATCTTCCCCGTCAAAGCCCGGGACAGCACAAAGGACACCATTAGAACCATGGCGCTGACAATGATGGACAAATTTCGGATATTGCTCTGGAAGCCCCGCAGCAGCGCTGCCTGCCCCACATCGTACTCATAGGCGTATACCGCGCCGATAATGCGGTTCTGATACAGCACCGGCGAGGCCGCCCGGCTCCGAAATGCACCACTTCGGTAGCTGCATGTAAACGCATCGTTGCCCAAAAGGGCCTGCACCACCTCGGTATACAGCGCGTAGTCCCCCACGGCGCCGTCGGTCTCCCGGGTATCATAGAGCACCTTCCCCGCCGCGTCGGTGACCAGGATACGGCTCATGTCGGTAGACTCCACCAGCGTCATGGCGGCGGAGACGTTTTCCTCCGTCAGGCTCTCCAGATTTGCCAGGGACGACACCATCACCGACACGCTGTTCTCCATGGTGGCGGCCTTGGAACGAAAGACCAGGTCCTCTGACACGATCAGGGGGTAGGTGTTCAGCAGCACCAGCACCGCCGCAATCAGCAGAATGTAGCTCAGCCCGAATTTCAGCTGCAAGCTGTTTCGGACCAGGGGTTCCTCTTTTGCTTCAGCCTTTGAAATAGTAGCCCACTCCCCACTTTGTCAGGATATACTCCGGCTCCGCCGGATTTTTTTCCAGCTTCTCCCGCAGGCGGCGGATGTGGACATCCACCGTCCGGTAATCTCCGCCGTAGGAATACCCCCAGACCACGTTCATCAGGTTCTCCCGGCTGTAGACCCGTCGGGGATTGCGCATCAAAAGCTCGATCAGGTCGTATTCCTTTGCCGTCAGATCCACCCTTTCTCCGTCCCGGACGGCTACCCGCTGCTCCGTATCCAGCGCCAAATCTCCCGCTGTGAGCACAGTGCCCCGGGCCCGCTGGGTTCCGCCAGCCCGGCGCAGCAAAGCCCGGACACGGGCTTTCAGCTCCAGAATGTTAAACGGCTTCGTCAGATAGTCGTCCGCCCCGGACTCAAAACCCATCAGCTTGTCCGAGTCCTCGCTCTTCGCCGTCAGCATGATGACGGGAACGTTGGAAAACTCGCGGATGCGCATACACGCCTCGATCCCATCCAGCTCCGGCATCATCACATCCAAAATAATGAGATCGAAACGGTTGCTTCGGGCCAGCTCCACGGCGGCGGCCCCGTCATAGGCGCACTCCACCTCATACCCCTCGTTCTCCAGATTAAATTTCATGCCCTTGACCAAAAGCTTCTCGTCATCCACTACTAAAATCTTCAAAACGCGTTCTCCTTTTTCCTTTATCCAACGCTCACATAATCTCGCAGCGCTTCCAGCTTTCCCTCGCCGATCCCGCTGACGTTCACCAGATCATCCACGGAGGTAAAGTCTCCGTTGTCCTCCCGGTACTTCACAATGCGCTCCGCGAGCTTTTCGCCGATGCCCGGCAGAGTAGCCAACTCCTCTACCCCGGCAGTATTAATGTCCACCGGCATCACATCCGGCGTCAGCTCCGAAGACGCAGCAGCCCGCTCTGTCTCCACCGCGTAATTACCCGCGGCCCCGCCGGTCCGGGCATAAAACAGCAGGACCAGCATCAGACAGAGGAAGGCTGCTGTCAAAATTAGCAGAATTTTCTCCGTTTTTGTCGGTCGGATTTGTCTTTCCACGGTTGAACTCCCCCGAAAAATTTGTTATACTAAGACAGCGTGCAGAATGGACAGGCCTCCTGTCGAATGGCAGCCGCGCCCCGCCGCTTCTTCCGGATATAGCGGCCTATTTGTCGGAAAAATGGTTGATATGGTTGATGCCAAACGTTCATAGCCGTTCCGCAGCTGTATGACGCAGGCACGAAGCAGCCGTTGCGGTATATCATTTAAATTTCTATAAGAGCTGATTTGCCGCTATTATACCACAGGCGCAGAGCGCCGTTGTGTGTGTATTATCTAAATTGGGTGATGACCGCTTTGCGGTTATTATACCACAGGCGCGGAGCGCCGTTGTGGTATATTGTCTAAATTGGGTAATGACCGCTTTGTGGTTATTATACCACAGGCGCGGAGCGCCGTTGTGGTATATTGTCTAAATTGGGTAATGACCGCTTTGCGGTCATTATACCACAGGTTATTGGAGATTGTCATGAAAATCAAACGCTTTTTCTCTGCATTTTTGCTCCTGCTCACGGTGGTGAGCTTCTCCGCCGTTCCTGCGGCGGCAGCAGAAGAGGTCACGCCGGTACCGGACCCGAACATTCAGGCTAAGGCCGCGCTATTGGTGGACAAGGACACCGGCACCATTCTCTATGGAAAGGACGAGCATGATGAGCTGTATCCCGCCAGCCTGACGAAGATCATGACCGCGCTGCTGACGCTGGAGGCGGTGGATCAGGGAAAGCTGACGCTGGATCAGCAGCTCACCGCCTCCGCCTCCGCGCTGAACGGCCTTGCCTCCGACGGCAGCTCCGCCGGCATTCAGGTGGGTGAGACCATGTCTGTGGAGAGTTTCCTCAAGTGCATGCTGGTGGTTTCCGCCAACGAGGCCTGCGATGTGCTGGCCGAGGCGGTCAGCGGCAGTGTGGACGCTTTTGTGGATGCCATGAACGCCAAGGCCAAGGAGCTTGGCTGCGAGAATACCCACTTTGCCAATCCCAACGGTCTGCACGACTCTCAGCACTATACCTCCGCGTGGGACTTGTACCTCATTACGATAGCAGCAATGAAATATCCTGAATTCATGAAGGTCTGCGACATGGGCGTGGCGGAGATTCCCGCCACCAACCTCTCCGATACTCGCCGTCTCCATACCACCAACTACCTGCTCTCCAACTGGCGGGCCAACGGCTATCTCTATTCCGATGC
Source organism: Bacillota bacterium (assembly GCA_023395775.1). Lineage (GTDB taxonomy): Bacteria > Bacillota > Clostridia > Oscillospirales > Oscillospiraceae > Oscillibacter. The sequence goes on along the minus strand of JAEWYA010000080.1, from coordinate 1,448 downwards.
CCACGGCATTAAAACCGGCTCCACCAGCGAGGCGGGACACTGCCTGGTTTCCTCGGCCACGCAGGGCAGCCGGACCCTGATCAGCGTGGTGCTGGGCGCGGAGCGAATCGTGGGAGCCAACGGCGTGGCGGATGTACAGAGCTTTTCCGAGACCAAGCGCCTGTTTCAGTGGGGCTTTGCAAACTTCTCCACAAAAAAGGTCCTCTCGGATTTGGATATGCTGGCGGACGTACCGGTGTCGCTCAGCAAGATCGACAGTGTGGCGGTCCACCCCGCTAACCAGGTGGATCTGGTCCTGCCCAACGACGTGAAGCCGGAGGACCTTGACCGAAAGCTGGTTCTCCCTGAAAGTGTGAACGCCCCCGTCACCGCTGGGCAGGAGCTGGGTTCCGTGGAGCTGTCCCATAACGGTATGGTATATACCTCCGTGCCTCTGGTGGCGCTGAACGATGTGGCGGCCTCCAAGCTCCTGACGTTCTGGTACAACGTCCAGCAATTTTTCAGCCGCACGATCGTAAAGGTGGCGCTGGTCATCCTTGGGGTTCTGATTGTCGCGGGAGTCGGCTGGAAGCTGACTCTGGGGCGCCGACGCTACCGGTACGGGAGACCCGCCCACCACTCCAGGGGATACCGCGGGCGGCGCAGATAAAGGCATTCAAAAAAGCATCCCCGCGGAATACTCCGTGGGGATGCTTCACTTTATAGGACGGTGACGATCTCCTCCATCGGCTTGCGGTCCTCGTGGAGGCGGGCGGGATGGGCTCCCTCCGCCGGATAGCCGATGGGCAGCATAGCGATTGGGGTACAGCCCGCCATCTCCGGGAACCGGGCCAGCAGCGCCTGCGGGTCGAACATCCCCACATAGGTGGTGCCAAGACCCAGGTCCACCGCCTGGAGCATCATCTGGGTCACAGCAATCGCAGCGTCAATCTCGCCATGATTCTTGCTGTCGTTATCCCGAACCCAGGCTTTTTCCGCCTCATAAGCCACCACCAGCATCAGCGGCGGATGAAAGTGGGCGGCGGAGCAGGCATCCGCCTTTTCCATCGCCTCGGCGCTCTTCAGAACAAAAACGCGCTGAGGCTGGTTGTTGTGGGCGGTGGGGGCGCAGCGGGCAGCCTCCAGCACCAGATCCAGCTTCTCCTGCTCCACGGGGCGGTCACTGAATTTTCGCAGGGAATAGCGGGCTTTTTCAAGTTGTGTAAAATCCATATTGGGTTCCTTTCTTTCGTATCGGTGCCTTTGTATTTTGTTATTGTATCACGCCGTTTATTCCCGCACAACCGCAAAATTCCATATAATTCAGCCAAAGTGAAATAGTCCGGAGAAAGCAGGACAGCCTGCGCCGTTGCCGCAGGCTGTCCGATATAAACGCACCGATCTTTTTTCCGCCGCGACAGCCGGTGTTTTCTCCGGCCATGGCTTACTGCCGCCGAGCAGTCTCATAG
>JAEWYA010000070.1 GCA_023395775.1 Bacillota bacterium | reverse complement strand
TACCAAGGCATCCCTGGCCACCGATTCCTTCCTGTCGGCCGCCTCCTTCCAGGAGACCACCAAAGTCCTGACAGAGGCCGCCATCAAGGGGAAGATCGACCACTTGCTGGGACTGAAGGAGAACGTTATTATCGGCAAGCTGATCCCCGCCGGTACCGGTCTTGCGGCCTACAAGGAATTTGCCGAGGAACTGGTGCCCGCGCCGGTCGCCTCCGGTGCGGAGGACGAGATTCCCATGTTCGAGGACTGAGATCCCGCTTCACAGTTTCTGAAAAGGCATCCGGACGCGTTATACGTCCGGATGCCTTTTGTCCGAGTCGCCCCTGAAATGGGACATACAAGGCAGAGCATCTTTTTTACATCGTCAAGAATCTGTTCGACTACTCGGATGCGAAGAACCCTCAACCGACAGTCATATCGGACATTTTGGGATACGCAACACCAATCCAAGCTGTTAATCATCGGTTCCTGAGTTTAACTTTGCGCAAAAATATATTATTTCCCAACAAAATAATGTTACGTTTTTCTTGACAGGCGATGACAGAAGTGCTAAAATTCGTTTGTAAATTTACCAATAGTGACAAAAAAATGTTTTTTGGATTGCGTAAGTATTGAATTGAGGGGCATGATATCATATAAAAATTTAATTTAAATTAACAGTTTCCTTTTCTGAACCGTTCAGAATCTATAGCATGCCTCTTAAGGGACGTTTTATCCGCGTTCCCACAGATGATTCTTATAGATACGACTCTTCTGAACGCAGATGACGTTGTCATCTGTGTTTTGTTTTGTGTCGGGAAAAAGATGAAATGAGCCTAATTTGCGGTACACGATACAAGGGGTACGCAATGACAAACATTTGCCGCCAATCGCAAAGAACCCACCGGTCTTGGAGGGCCAGAACTCCTAAATGGAGCAATTATCCCCAGCAACTGTGCATGGAAAGAATTTTGAGCTTACCATAGGAGGCTTTACCATTGGAAACACTAAGATTTGTTATTAAGGTCAATATGGCAATTGTTGTGTTGATGACTGTTGCATATCTTTATCAGTATCTTTATACAATAATTGGATTGGTCTTCAGAAAAGTCAGACCGGAGAAAGAAGCGTTTCAACTTCATAAGTTTGCAACGCTTATTTGCGCCCGAAACGAAGAGGGTGTAATAGGGGAACTGATTGACAGCCTAAAAAAGCAGAATTATCCCAGCGATCTGCTGGATATCTATGTTCTGGCAGACAACTGTACTGACAGCACAGCACGTACGGCAAGAGAAGCCGGCGCAATCGTCTATGAGCGCTATAACAAGAAGCAGGTTGGCAAAGGCTATGCGCTTGACAACCTACTCTCCAAAATCAAAGAGGATAAAGGGCAGGATGCCTACGACGGCTATTTCATCTTCGATGCCGACAACATTGTTGACCCCAACTTTGTTACCGAGATGAATAAGACTTATGAAAAAGGTTATGAAGTCATTACCTGCTACCGCAACTCCAAGAATTTCAGTGCGAACTGGATTACCGCCGGATACTCTATCTGGTTTCTGCGTGAAGCGAGGTTTCTCAATTATCCGCGAATGCTCCTTGGAAACTCATGCGCGGTTTCTGGTACGGGATTCTTCGTGTCCCAGCGTATGATCGACGAAAATAGTGGCTGGCCTTTTCATCTGCTTACGGAAGATATCCAATTTTCGGTGAACTGCGTCATTAACGGGCACAAGATTGGTTATTGCGACAGTGCGATTGTATATGATGAGCAGCCTACATCGTTCAGCCAGTCCTGGAGCCAACGGCTGCGCTGGGCGAAAGGGTTTTTTCAGGTCAACAAAAAATACGCACTCGGTTTGGTCAAAGGCATCTTTACCTCTCCAAATGCGAAAATGTCCTGTTATGACTTTTTGATGACCGTGGCGCCCTGCGTGTTTTTGGCGGTGTTTGCAATTGTTTTCAATGTACTGATGCTCTTAGGCGTAGCTTTTCAACCGCACTTCTGGATGCACCTGATTGCCATCCAAACTTCGCGATACCTTGCGCTTGCAATTGTCAACTTCTATATCGGCCTGGTGATTTATGGAGCGCTCACGGTAGCTTGCGAGTGGAAACGGATCAAAGCGACTTCCTGGCAGAAGGTGCGGTATATTTGGGTTTTCCCAATTTTTATGGCGACTTATATACCCATTACGTTTGTGGCATTAAAGCGTAATGTTAGCTGGACACATATTGAGCACAATTCGGTGTCCAAGTTTGACACGCTTGCAACAGGAAGCCAAAGTGGACATTAAACAGCAATCGAAAGATGAGTATGCTTTGAGCAACCGCAAACGTAATAGGGGTAATAGGGAAGCCCTCTGGCAGACAAAAAGTTGAACAGGTTCCGTAAAAGCGGATAATAGACAAGATGCCCCCTGATGTAGGAAAATAGAACTACATCAGGGGGTATTATTATGAGTAAACAGGAATGGATTAACATCAAATGTCAAACGGAAAGTGGGCTATGCGCTAGCTTGAATTTGAGCCACCTGTTTATGAATCCTGAGTTTTCAGGGTCATCAATTCAGCTTCTGTAAATTTGAATCTTGCAAATACGAACATTTGTGCTATAATTGAAGCGACACCGAAAGCTTTAAGGGGGGGACGGCGGGATGGCGCGTGTGATTCTGCACTGTGACATGAACAGCTTTTTTGCCTCAGTGGAGCTTCTTTCCCATCCGGAGTTGCGGGACGCGCCGGTGGCTGTGTGCGGCGACCCGTCCTCCCGGCACGGGATTGTTTTGGCAAAGAACGAGGCGGCGAAAAAATTTGGGATTGTCACCGCCGAGACGATCTGGCAGGCGCGAAAAAAATGCCCCGGTCTGGTGCTTTTACCGCCTCACCACCATCTGTATCGGGAATACTCCCGGAGGATCAACGCGATTTATGACCAGTACACCGATCTGGTGGAGCCCTTCAGCGTGGACGAGAGCTGGCTGGATATAACCGGGTCGCTTCACCTGCTGGGCGGGGAGGGAAAAGCCGTCGCCGACGAAATTCGCGCCAGGGTGAAGCGGGAACTGGGGCTGACGCTGTCGGTGGGCGTCAGCTTCAATAAGGTTTTCGCAAAGCTGGGCAGCGATTACAAAAAGCCGGACGCAACCACGGTGATTTCTCCTGAAAACTGGAAGGACTTAGTGTGGCCCCTGCCGGTGGGCGATCTGCTCTTTGTGGGCAAGGCTGCCCGGGCAACTCTGGCACAGTTCGGCGTGAAGACCATCGGAGAGCTTGCCGCCATGGACGTGGGGCAGCTGGAGGCGCTGATGGGCAAAATGGGCCGCCAGCTGCACGAGTACGCCAACGGGCTGGAGCGGGAACCGGTGCGCTCCCGAAATGAGACGGAGCTGCCCAAGTCCATCGGCAGCGGATCCACCTTCCAAAAGGATCTGACTCGCCGGGGAGAGGTGAGCGCGGCGCTGAGTCTGCTGGCGGACGACGTGGCGACGCGGCTGCGCCAATGCGGGATGTATGCCGGCGGCGTGGCGGTGACGCTGCGGACGCCGGACTTTCAGGATCGCTCCCGGCAAAAAAGGCTTGCCTCGCCCACCCATCTGATGCGGGAACTGGGGGACGGCGCCATGGAGCTTCTGGAAACCTTCTGGAAGCCGCCCGCACCCATCCGGATGCTGACCGTTACCGCCATCGCTCTGACGGACAGCGCCGATGCCTATGAGCAGGTGGACCTGCTGGATGATCTCGGCCCAAAACGGGAGAAACAGGAAAAGCTGGAATCCGCGATGGATCAGATTCGCGGGAAATACGGTATGGGCGCGGTGCGCTTCGGCGCAACGGGCCCGGAAAAAAAGGAGGACCCCCTGTCATGACGATTGCAGAGGAGAAAAAGGAGCTGCGCCGGCGCGTCCGGGCGCAGGAGCGGGAGCTCTCTCCCCGCTACAAAGAGCAGTCCGCCGCAGCCATTGCCGCTTTGGTCTGTGCGCTGCCGGACTATCGGGATGCGGACACGGTGTTCTGTTTTATGGGCACCGCGCGGGAGATCGATACCCGCGCAATTTTAATCGACGCGCTGGCAAGGGGAAAACGGCTGTGCCTTCCGCTGTGCACGGCGGAGCCGGGCATCATGGAGCTGCGGGTCGTGGAGTCCCTGGACCGACTGGTCAAGGGAGCATACGGAATTTTGGAACCGGCTCCCGAATGTCCGCGCCTGACGCCGGACGAGGTGGATTTTGCCGTACTCCCGTGCCTCAGCTGCAGCCGCGCGGGGCACCGGCTGGGGAAGGGCGGCGGATACTATGACCGTTTCCTTGCCGCCTACCGGGGCAGCGCGGTGCTTTTGTGCCGGGAACAGCTGCTGCGGGAGGACATCCCCATGGAGCCTCATGATATGCCGGTTCCCTGGGTGGTGACGGAGAGCGGACTGTATGAGGACGGCGTTCCCGCCCGGATATAGAGAAGGGAAAATGCGTATGCTGCAGAAAGAATGGTTTGCGGCCGTACTGTGCGTCGCGCTGATCCTGCTTTCCGCCGGGATTGTTGTACAGCAATCCCGCCTGGACAGCCTGGGAGAGCGGCTTGGCGCGCTGGAGGCCCGGCTGGAGGAGACGCAGACCGGGCTGGATACCCGCATCAAGGAGTTGGAGCGGGAGGAGGAAAACCCGGTTTTGTCCTACTCCGCAGAGCTTAAGCGCATGGATTTGGAAAAGAGGCAGGTGAAATTTCACGTAGCTTTGACCACCGGGAGGGACATCCAGGAGGAAAATCCGGAACTGGTCGTCAACGGGTTCGGCCCCGCCGGGAAATTCGACTGGACGGACATGCCCTTTTCCTCCGGCCCTGACGGAACGGGTTATTCTGCGGATTTTGAGCTGCCCATGGACGCGGCCGCTTTGGAGCTTGTCCTTCGCACGGACGGCGGAGAGCGGGTGTTGCAGACCTGCTCGTCCGTTGCAGACCTGCTGCCGGGGCGGCTTTTGAACTGCATGGGCGAGGTGCTGTACAATGCGGAGCGGGGACAGTTTTACCAAGCGGAGTGGAGCGCGGAGCTGCCGACGCCCGACGCGGACGAAGCGGCCTTCCGCCTTTACAAAAACGGAAAGCTGCTGGCGGAGACTCCCTGCAAGCCGGCGCTTCCCAGGGATGCGGGCGGCGGCGGGTCGCAGACCTTTCTTTACTGGGACACCGCCGACGGACAGGGACGGCCCGTGGAACCCGGCGACGAGATGGAGCTGCACTTTTCCTGCGCGGACGAATACGGCGTCGGATATGAGTACCCCGTGGGCCGCTGGCAGATCACGGACACATACGCCGTGGCATCCTGGCCGCAGGCCGCATCGCCCACCCTGACCTGGCCGAAAAAATAAAAATTTTTTGTCTTTACAAATTTATATTCTTTGTACTATAATGATATTATGGACGGATTTTTTCGAAACCTGTAAAAGAGACTAGGCTGACTCTTGGCGTGTGGATAAATACACAAACAAAGGAGACTTTTATTATGATGCACGAGACCATGGACTTTATTTCCAAGTTTGATCCCGAGGTGGGAGCGTCCATCAAAGAGGAATTCGCCCGTGAGCGCCGGAACATCGAACTGATTGCCAGCGAGAATATCGTCAGCGAGGCGGTCATGCTGACCATGGGCACCTGCCTGACCAACAAGTATGCCGAGGGCTATCCCGGGCACCGGTATTACGGCGGATGCTACGCCGTGGACGTGA
>JAEWYA010000147.1 GCA_023395775.1 Bacillota bacterium | reverse complement strand
GCCCTCGGCGGGCTCGCAGACCATCACGAGGTTGAGAAGCTGCGAAAACGGCGTATACGCTGCGCCGGGGCCGGCCATATCGATAATGCCCTCCTGGAAGCCGACGATCTTGCCCGCGGTGACGATGGCCATTCCCCGCAGGACATGGGTCTTGCCGGAGCCGACGGTATCCACCTTTGCAATCACGCCGGGGAACTCGCCGCCGGGACCTTCGACCTTCACGCGGGGCTCAATGACGTCCTTCACCGGGGTGATGCGCACACTCTCGCCGGGCTTTGCGATGTCGAAGTGCGCCGCCTTGACACAGGCCTTCACGTCGTCGTCCTGAAATATGAAGTCCTTTACTTCATCGGCATTGACGTAAAGCGTTCCGCTTTCTACCTTGCATTCCTTTGAAAATTGAATGTCCCTGATCTGAATGAAACCCAATTCCAATTTCAAAGTGAGCACCTCCTTTTCATTTTTTATTGGTCGCGTTACTAAGACCCGCCGCAGCGTCATAGCCCAAGGCGCCGGAGAGCAGGGTATAGTCGATCAGTTGGAAATCCTCCAGCACCTTCTGGGTGAGCGTCCGGTTCCGGGGGCTGAACTTGTCGCAGACCTCGATGCTGCCGGCGATGATCTGCGCCTGTTCCGGGGAAAATTCATTGGGCGTTTGAGACACCACCACGGATTTATAAGGCGTCTCGTTTGGCTTCACGCTGCCCGCCAGAGGGTGCGTATACAGAGTATGCCCATTGTAAACCATATCTCTCGCCTTCACCAGAATCTCCCGAAGGGTCAGATCCTCAAAAAAGCGGACGGCATACCGCCCCTCCATACAGGTTTTTACCAGTGGGTTGTTGGTGAGAATCAAATAATGACGGTCGCTTAGCGTTCCCCATCCCCTCTTTCTTTCGTGGGTTTCAGAAAAGTAAAAACAGAATCGGGCAATACAGTCCTGTATTGCCCGACCCTGTTGATTTACCTGAGAGATTCCCCGCGGACGCGGGTTGCTCCTTCGGCGCTTTCGCTTTCCAGAGTGCAGTCGGGTTGCAGTCCTTTTGCCTGAGATGTTCATACCACGCCGGCAAGCTGCGATACTTATTCCTTCGGCCCCGCCTCTAAATGGGCAGATCTCCTGCAACCGTCATCCACATAATTCAATTTTCCAAATGGAGACTCTGCCCCATGTGCATCTTCATTTTAATCTCCTCTTTCAATGCGGCGCAAGAAAAGAATCAAATTTATAGATTATATCTATAAATCGTTTTCAGCAAATTGACGGGTCGTTTTTTCAGGAATATTTTTACTTTTTTCCATGGAAAAAGCAGACTTTGTTCATTTTTTCACACTTTTCTTACGGCTTCTTCAGCACATTGCAGTAATATTCCCAAAATTTTTTAATATATATTCTGCGTTTTGCACAATTATATTCTCACTGTTCTGAGTTTCGATGGTAAAATTGCTCTGCGAAACGGTAGAAAATCTGGGCGGACGGGGAGAGTACGCTGTTTTTCCGGCGGAGGATATAGAGCTTCCTCCGAATCCTGACCGCAGGCAGTTCGATGACCAGTAATTTTCCCCGCTCCTCCGCCGCGCTTTTGGAGAGAACGGCGATACCGGCCCCTTCCTCCACCAGCCGCTCCACCTCCTCGTTGGAAGATGCCTGAGCGGCAATTCGGATTCCCGCCGGGTCCACCCCCATAGCCCGCAGGAACGACTCCGTCTCCCGTCTGGTCCCGCTGCCCTCCTCCCGGACCACAAACGGCTCGCTTGCGATGCGCCGCAGGGAGGCGCCCTCATACCGGTAGGCCCGGTACCTCGGCGTGTCCGGGGCGACCATCACCAGATTGTCGCCGGCAAACTCCCGGGCGATGCACTTGCCGCCGGGAAGCGTTCCGCAAAAACCCAACTCCGCCTCCCGAGCCGTCACCTGCTCCACCGCGCCGGCGCTGTCCGTCATGCGCAGATCGAACTTTACATCGGGATACCGTTTTTGAAACGCCGTCAGCACCCGGGGCAGGAAATACCGTCCCGGGATCGTGGAAGCGGCCACGGTGACCGTGCCCGACAATTCCGTTGCGAACCGATACAGCTCTTCCTTCGCCTCCTGCCGCAGAGCCAGCATCTGCCGTGCGTATTCATATAGGAGCCGTCCGGCCTCCGTTGGGCCAGCCTCGCGGGTGGTGCGGGCGATCAGAGTCAGTCCCAGTTCCCGTTCCAGCGCCGTCACATGGGCGCTGACGGTGGGCTGGCTGATATGGAGCAGCTCCGCCGCTTTGGAAAAGCTGCCGGCTTCCACCACCCGGGAAAACGCCTCCAATTGCCGAAGCTCCATGGGTCCCTCCTTCTGCGGGCCATTCCGCAAATCAAAATTGCTGATAAAAACAGGACGCCGCGCATCTGCACGGCGTCCTGTGGCGGGAATATGTGGGAATCGAACCCACCTGGGCAGCTCTTCACCACCCTCACCGGTTTTGAAGACCGGGGGGCACACCAGCACCCATCTACTCCCACGAAAAGTCGCCGTTATTCGCGGTCGACGGCGCTATTATAACATGACCGTCAAAAAATGGCAAGCCCCAACCTAAAGCGCGGGCGCGCCCCTTTTCCGTCCACTCCGCCCGATCCGGCTGAAAAGGTGACCGCGCACTTCTACTGGAATTCCTCCGTTAAAAACTGCCGGTTCACGAGGCGGCGGAGGTCGCCGTCCTTTTTCGTCACGTGGAAGCGGTCCAGATATTCCAGGATCGCCAGCGCGTACTTCCGGGAGGTCCCCAGCGCATCCCTCAGCTCCGCAAGCGTGATGGTCTCGTGCTCTGCGAAATGGTTTCTGACAGCGCCGCACACCCGCTGATAGGCATCCTTGTAATAGCAGATCTGGGGCGAGAGCATCACCAGCTCCCCGCCGGAGAGGACGCTGTCCAGCACCTGCTTCGCATCGGCCTTTTCATTGGGCTGGAACTGGGCCATGATCTCTTCCGTGGCAGCCGGTTCAATGTCCGCCCTGCGATAGCTCTCCAGCAGTCGGTCCCTGATGGCGTTCTGCTTTTTCGTAAAATGGACGGAGAATTCCGCCAGCGCGTATCGGTCCGCCACGCGGCGGATACATCCCTCTCGGCAAAGTTCACCCAAAAGGGCGTCCGCCGTGGTCTGCTCCATGGATTTGAACAGCTTCTGCCGCAGCTCGGCGGCCTTCATCCCCGCGTGGAGGGGATTCTTCCGGTGATAGTCCTCCAGCAGTGCCTGACAGGCATCCCGCACACCATCCATGACCCCCGCCGCAGCAAAACGGTTTGGCAGCGGCTCCACCAGTCGGCCCACGGCGACCAACTCCCGCAGCTGCAGCTCCAGCTCCGACGCTTCCATCCCCAATTTGTCCGATAATCTGCCGCCGTCAGGCAGAGCCGTTCCAAACTCCGCCGTCATCTGCACGATCCTCTCGCCGCTGGACCCGCTCTCCCGAATCTTCAGCGCCTCCAGTACGGCGGGAACATTGCGCCGGTGCCTCGGCGGCGCGTCGTCCAGAATCGTCCCGCCGCCGATGGTCTCCAGCGGCGAGAGAAAGCGAATCACGAACCGGTCCCCGTTTTTCGAGGCGATGGGCTCCGTCATCCGCAGCTGCGCGTAACAGCTCTCGCCGGGGTTCAGGCTGCCCCGGTCCAGCAGCACGATCTTGGCCAACAGCACCGCCGCGCCGTGGTACAGATGGACCTGGGAGTCATTTAAAATCACCCGCTGGGAGTCCCGCAGATTCTGAAGCCGGACATCCAGCATCCGAGATGTGCGGACGCTGCCGGGCCTCGCCACCGCGTTGCCCCTCTGCACGTCCGTCTTCTTCAGTCCCGCCAGATTCACCGCCACCCGCTGTCCGGCGTAGGCGGTCTCCACGTCCTTCCCGTGGACCTGCAAATTCCGGATGCGGGTCTCCGCGCCGGATGGCGCCAGCTCCGCCGGATCTCCCTCGTGCATGGCCCCTTCGATGAGAGTTCCGGTGACCACCGTGCCGAAGCCGTCCACGGAAAACACCCGGTCCACGGGCAGGCGGAACGGAACCCGCAGATTTTTTTCCTGCGCGTGCAGCACCAGCTGGTGCAGGGCCTCCTTCAGCTCCGGAATCCCCTGTCCGGTATAGGCGGAGACGGTGTGGATGGGCTTGCCCTCCAAAAACGTTCCCCTCACCCTTTGGGCAATCTCCTCCTGCATCAGCTCCAGCCACTCCGGATCCACCATATCGGCCTTCGTGATGACCACAAGGCCGTCCTTAATGCCAAGCAAAGTCAAAATGCCCAGATGCTCCACGGTCTGGGGCATAAATCCCTCGTCCGCGGCCACCACCAGCATGGCAAGGTCAATGCCGCCGGCGCCCGCCAGCATATTTTTAATAAATTTCTCGTGGCCCGGCACGTCTACGACGCCCGCCTGCGTCCCGTCCCCAAAATCCAGATGGGCGAAGCCCAGCTCGATGGTGATGCCCCGCTTCTTCTCCTCCTGAAGGCGGTCGGTGTCGATGCCGGTCAGGGCCTTGATGAGCAGAGTCTTGCCGTGGTCCACATGGCCTGCGGTGCCGATGATGACATGCTTCATAGGGCGGTCTCCGATAAAGCCTGTACAATACAGGCGAACTCGTCTTCCCGCAGGGTGCGCGCGTCCAGCAGATAGCGGTCATGGGCGATACGGCCGATGACCGGCCGGTCCCGCAGACGCATGGCCGCTTCCAGCGCGTCCACGCTGCCGTGCTTCGGCGTCACCGCCACGGCGTATGTCGCCAGCAGCTGCGTGGGAACGCTGCCGCCGCCCACCTGATCCTCCTCCTGGATCACCTCCGCCTCCACGCCCGCTTTCCTCGCCAGCGCGCAAAGTTTCCGGGCCCGCACATGAAGCGTCTTCGGCTCCGCCGCCAGCATGGCGAGGGTCGGGATTTCCGTCTCCGCCGTCCCGTCGGCATAGGCCCGCAGAGTCGCTTCCAGCGCCGCCAGCGTCATCTTGTCCAGCCGCATGGCCCGATAGAGCGGATGCCCGCGCAGAAGCGCCAGATATTTCTCCCGCCCGACAATGATACCCGCCTGAGGGCCACCCAGCAGCTTGTCGCCGGAAAAGGAGATCACGTCCACCCCCGCCGCAACAGACATCTGGACAGTGGGCTCGTCGTGCAGCCCCAGCCGCTCGAGATCCAACAAAGATCCGCTGCCCAAATCCTCGATCACCGGCAGACCTCTTTCGTGACCCAACGCCACCAGATCCGTCAGAGGCACCGCCTCGGTGAAGCCCAGAACGCAGAAATTGCTGGTGTGGACCTTCATCAGAGCCCGGGTCTCTTCCCCGATGACCCTTTCATAGTCCGCGAGATGGGTCCTGTTGGTGGTTCCCACCTCCCGCAGCCTTGCGCCGCAGGCTTCCATGATGTCCGGGATGCGGAAGGAGCCGCCGATCTCCACCAGCTCTCCCCGGGAGACCGCCACTTCGCCGCCCGCCGCCATGGCCGACAGGATCAGCAGAACGGCGGCTGCGTTATTGTTCACCGCCAGCGCGCTCTCCGCGCCGGTAAGTTTGGTCAAAAGGCCCTCCACATGGGCGTAACGATGGCCCCGGCAGCCTGCGGCAACGTCGTATTCCAGCGTGCAGTAATTCCGGGCGGCATCTTTCGCGGCCTCCGCCGCCCTTTCGGACAGGCACGCCCGGCCCAGATTCGTGTGCAGCACCACACCGGTGCCGTTGACAACGCTTCGCAGAGACGGCAGCGTCTCCCTATGGGCCAGCGTCTCCACTTGGGCGCACAGCTCCGCCCTGTCCGGGAGCACCTCCCGTGCGCCCGCCAGCACCTCCCGCCGAAGGCTTTCCAGCGCGGCGCGGACGGCGTTGGTCACTGTCTGAACGGACATTCCTTCCATCAGCGCCGCAACAGTCGATTCCTTCAACAGTTCATCCACCTTCGGGATATTTCGCAGTAATTCCTGATTCATATCACGCGCTCCCTCGCCTTTTGTTTCCTGATACCGTATTTTTCACAATCCGCTCCCCCCGGAGAGATATCAGCGCAGCTTGATCCGCTTTCCCCCCAGATAGGGCTCCACAACGCCGATCCGCTGGGCGCTGGGCACGCAGTCCTTCAGTTCTGCGAACAGCGCGTCCGCGTCCTTTTCCGCCACGGATATCAAAAGTCCGCCGGCGGTCTGGGGGTCAAACAGCAGGTCCTGTTTAGCAAGCTCCACATCCCCAACATCCACACCCGGCTCAGCAAATGTCCGGTTGCGGTACATCCCAGCGGGCAGAACCCCCATTTTTGCCAGCTCCAGCGACTCCGGAATCAGGTCAATGGCGTCCACGTCCAGCGTCATCCCCACGTCGCTGCCCTGAGCCATCTCATAGCCGTGACCCAGCAGGCCGAAGCCCGTGACATCGGTGCAGGAGTGGACCTCGTACTTCACCATGGCATCCCGGGCGGCCTTGTTCAATGTGGTCATCAGCCTCTGCGCCAGCTCCAGACCAGCCGCGGACAGCATGTCCGCCTTCTGCGCGGTAGTCAAAACGCCGATACCGATGGGCTTGGTCAGCAGCAGCACGTCGCCGGGCCGGGCCGCGGAATTGGTCAGCATCTTGTCCGGATGGACAAAACCGGTGACACACAGGCCGTATTTCGGCTCGTCGTCCAAAATGCTGTGGCCCCCTGTAATCAGCGCCCCCGCCTCGTAAACCTTGTCGTATCCGCCCCGGAGCATCTGGTGGACCGCTTCTTTGGGCATGGACTCCGGCACCGCCATGATGTTCAGGCAAAGCTTCGGCTCTCCGCCCATGGCGTACACATCGGAAAGGGCGTTGGTGGCCGCGATCTGTCCGAACAGATAGGGGTCGTCCGCGATGGGCGGAAAGAAATCCACGGTCTGCACCAGCGCCAGATCGTCGCTGATCTTGTAGACCGACGCGTCGTCGCTCTTGTCAAAGCCCACCAACAGGTTGGGGTCGCGGTGAACCTTGATGCCGTCCAGCAGCTGGGCCAGAACCCCCGCGCCCACCTTTGCGCCGCATCCGGCACACTTTGCCAGCTTTGTCAGCTTGATATCCTGTTCTTCCATGGTATATCTCCTTTCGATGTCCCTGGGGGGATGTTTCTTTTGCTCTCAACATACCATGCCCCCCGCAGTCTGTCAACGCATCTCGGACGGGAGCAGTGGGGCCGGAATGCCCGCAGCCCGACGTAAAAAGTGCGTGCAAGAGACATTTTCTTCCTCTTCCACGCACTTTATCATTAAAAAATTTCTTTTTCCCCGCTTTACACTGACAGGGACTCGGAAAGCTCCAATCCGGGGTTATGCTTCAGCAAAAAACCAACGGACCACTCGCCGCCGAAAGCGATGAGATAGTGTTCCCGGAAGTCCGCCAGCACCTCCGCGCCCATACACAGCGTCAGGTCCTTCGGGTCCTCCACCGGGCAGGCGGAGATACGCCGCAGGTGCTCATAGGGCAGGCCGTACATATAGAGGTCCACGC
>JAEWYA010000112.1 GCA_023395775.1 Bacillota bacterium | reverse complement strand
ATCATGCCCATGGACATCAGGGTGGAGGCCACCACCACATCGATCAGCATGAAGGGGATGTACAGTAAAAAACCGATCTCAAACGCCCTTTTCAGTTCGCTGGTCATAAAGGAGGGCACGATGACGTGCATCGGCAGGGCCTTGGCCGCGGTCTCGTCCGCAGGCCGCTCCACCGATTTGTCCAGATCGCAGAACAGGTTTAGGGAAGACGTCTCGGTATTGCGGAGCATAAAGTCCTTCAGCGGGACCTCCGCCCGATCAATGAATTCCTCCTGACTGATTTCTTCCGCGACATACGGATCGTAGGCATTGGTCTTGATGCTGGAAAACACGGGGCTCATGGTAAACAGCGTCAAAAACAGCGCCAGCCCGATCAGCACCACGTTGGGGGGCGTCTGCTGCGTCCCCATCGCGGAGCGCAGGAAGGAAAACGTCACAATATACCGGGTAAAGGACGTCATCATCACCAGCAGGGAAGGAAGCAAGGTGATGGCTGTTGTCAGGAACAGGATTTGAAGGGCCTGTACGTTATTGCCGTTGACATTGACCAGCGCGTCTGCCACGTGATACTTCCTCCTACTTCTTTCTCTGTTTCCAGACTTCCCGCAGCGCATCCCGAAAAGGTATGGGTACTCCGGGTCCGCTGTCCGGCGAAACGCCGGTCTCCTCCTCGGTCCACGCCGACGCCTCCTCGGCGCTCAGTTCCCGCAAAAGTGCGATTTGACTGCCGGTGACTCCCAGGAGAAGATACGTTTCCCCCGCCCGGACCACCGCCAGATACTGCTCGCGGCCCAGAGGCATCCGCTCCAGCAGTTGGAGCCTTCCGTTCCGATTCCGGGAAAAGCGCATTGCTCCAGAAGTCCGCCCGGCCAGATACCGGGTAAACAGCCAAGCCAGGAGCAAAATGACGACGACTGCCGTCAGCATTCCCAAAAGGGTGCCAATTTCGGCCCAGGGCATGGATCAGGGATTCCCAACGATGGAATTCACCGTCTTCAGCACGCGGTCAGCCTTAAACGGCTTCACGATGAAATCCTTCGCGCCGGAGCGCACCGCGTCAATGACCATGCTCTCCTGCCCCATGGCGGAGCACATGACCACATTTGCGTTGCCGTCTTTGCCGCGGATCGCTTTCAGAGCCTCCAGCCCGTCCATATTTGGCATGGTGATGTCCATGATGACCAGGTCAGGGTGAATTTCTCCGTATTTCTCCACCGCGTCCGCACCGTCCACTGCCTCAAACAACTCGGTATACCCACTCTTGGAAAGAGTGTCCTTGATGACCTTGCGCATAAACGCTGCGTCGTCAACCACTAAAATTTTAGCCATGTTTAAACCTTCCTTTTCTCTGATCTGTCCTTTGGAATTTCAGTTCCTTGCTGGTCTTCCGACCTATCCGTTAATCAGTTCGTTGGGATTGGGAGATTTCAAAACCTCGGTGATGCGAATTCCAAAATTATCATCAACGACCACCACATCGCCCTTGGCGATGCACTGTCCGTTTACGAACAGGTCTACCTGATCGCCTGCCAGCTTGTTCAGCATGACCAAAGACCCTTTGGTAAATGCCAGCACATCCTGCACCTTTCTGCGGGCCCGGCCGATCTCCACGGAAACCTCCAGCGGCACCGACATCAGCAGATCCAGGTTTTCCGCCTGCTGTTCGTCCAGCGGCTCCCCGTTGGCAAACTTCGGCATCTCCGCCGGGGAAGACTGGATCATCTTTGATGCGGGCTGCGCCATCTGGGGCGGTGCGGAATAGTAGCTGGGCGGGGGATAATAGCCCGGAGCATATTGGCCGTAAGCCGGCATCGGATACGCTCCGCCAGGCGCAGATTGAACCTGCCCTTGGGGCATGGGGTAAGGCGGCGAAGACTGCTGGGGAGCCTGGGTCGGCTGCAGCGTGGACTGCATGTTGCCCATCAGCTTTTCAATCTCCGCCTGGCTCTTAGTACCGCCAGAAGACGCGGGGGGCGGGGTCGGCTGTGGCGTGGGCTGCATGGCGCCCATCAGCTTTTCGATCTCCGCCTGGCTCATGGTACCGCCGGAAGACGCGGGGGGCGTGGTCGGCTGCGGCGTGGGCTGTGTGCTGTTCACCAGCTTTTCAATCTCCGCCTGACTCAGCTTCGGGCCGTTTTCCAGAGGGGAGGCAACCTGCTCCGGGGAGGTAGACTCCGGGGGCGCGGCATCCTCGTCCTCCCCAAGGCCCAGGCCAGAAAGCAGTTCCCTCGTCAAGTCCACGGACATAACGTTGATGAACTCGCTTTGCAGCATATTATCGATTTTCAGCATAAACCGGACGACCACACACTTGCCGTCCTGTATGGGAAAATGATCTTTTTTAAATTCTTCAAAATTTTTCAGCTCAAAGGACTCCGGCGTGGAGATGTTGACCGGGATCCCCAGAAAATCGGACAGAGCCGTGGAGGCTGCGCCCATCATCTGATTCATGACCTCGCATACAGCGCTGATGGTGAGCTCGTTCATCTCGAACTCCTCGTCCGGTGTCTCCGAACCCATCAGGATGTCCACGATGACCTTCACATCGCTGCGTTTGAGCAGCATGATGTTACTGCCCACCAGGCCGGATATGTAGCGGATCTCCACGCCTATGGCCGGTTCGAGATCGCTGATGCCGAAGTCCTTCACTTCGCAAACAGAGACCCTTGGCGTCGTGATTTCCACCCGATGATCCAGCAAATTGGAGACCGCGGTCGCGGAGGAGCCGAGGCTGATGTTCATCACTTCCCCGATTGCGTCCAGCTCCATGGAGTTAAAAATGTTATCTGCCATCCCGTTCGACGTTCCTTCCCTCCGGCTCATAATAGGTCTTTCCTATTTTTACCGCCATGTTTTTGTTGTGTACGCCCATCATACCGTCAAACCAGCGTCTTCCGCCAATGTTGATATAAACCGGGGAATTCTTGGGCCGCTTCAGGTCAATCACATCCCCCACGTTCAAATGGTAAATGTCGCTGAGTTTAAGCTTCGTGCGGCATATTTCCGCAACCAGATCGATCTCCGTATTTTTCAAGGACTCAAAAATTTCTTTTCCCGATGTTTCATCCTGGTTTTTATGGGTCGTATTCAGCCGACTGATCTCGCTGAAGATATTGGTCAGCACCATCCCGGGAAGGCAAATGCTCATATGTCCGTCGCAGTTGGGAAACTTTACCGTCAAGTCCATGATCACCACAATTTCGTCCAGACCGAGCGGCTGGATCATGGTGGGATTCGGTTCCACGCGGCTATATTCAAAATCCAGTTGAATATAATTCTGCCAGCTCTCGCCCAGATTCTCCACAAAATACTGGCTCAGGCCTTCCACAATCTTCAATTCCAAATCGGTAAAGGTATATTCCGGATCCAAATCATCGTCGACTTCGCCCTCGCCGCCCATCATACGGTCAATCATGCTCAGCATCAAGGATTTGCTGACATGCAAGAGCGCCGGAGTATCCTCTCGGACATCGCCGTATTTCACGTAGGCCAGCGTAACGACATCGCCCTCAATCAAGGCGTTGGAAAACTCGTAGTACCGCTGCTCCTCGGCGGACTCCACACTGATCTCGCAGCTGGTGTGCATCAGGGCGTTCACGCGCGAGTTCAGGTTTCTCGAATAGTTCTCAAAAATGCTGTCCAGCATTTTTAATCGGTCTTTGGTAAATTTGCGAGGGCTTCTGAAGTCGTATTTTCTGTATTTTTTCTCCTTCGACGTATCTTCCGGGGATTCAATATTTTCTCCGCTCCGCGCGGCGCTGAGCAGCGCGTCGATTTGGCTTTGTGACAATACCTCCGACATCGGCATCCCCCTCCCCTTCCACTTTTTCTGCTCTTGCCGCTGTGCGGCATTCAGACTCCGCTATGTGTCACCCGACCACAGCGCTGTCCGTTCTGGTCTCCGTGGAAATCGGAGACTCTGTTCCCCGCTCTGTGTAATATTGCTCAATTCCATCGCCCAGAGTGCTGGTCACATCCCGGCCGGTTACAATCAGTTCCACCCGGCGGTTTTTCGACCGGCCCTCACTGGTATCGTTGTCCGCCACGGGACGGAACTGCCCATAACCCATGCTGATCATCCGAGCGGGGTCCAAGATGCCCAGCTCCTGCAAATAGACCAGCACCACTGTGGCGCGGTCAGATGATAAAAAGCGGTCCACTGTGGGGTTGTTGGGTTTGTTGGGATCCCCCTGAGCTGTGTGCCCCAAAACCCGCAGCTCGTCAATGGCGGAGCTGGCTTTTCCAATGATCGTCCCCACGTCGTCCAGAACGTCCTTGCCGTCCGGCCGCAGGACATAGCTGTCGCCATCAAAAAATACGGCGTCGTTAAAAGAGATAAAAACATATCCGTCGCCCTTGGAGACAGAGATGTTTTCCGCCGCTCCCTGCTGGGCAACATAGGCCTTTAGATCGAGAAACAATTGCTCGATGGATGTATCGATCTCCTCCTGCGTCTGCTGGGGGCCTCCCCCCTCCGCTCCGCCGGTCGGGTCGGCCAGTTGGCCATTGTTTCCTTTCATCTCCGTGGGTTCATGGGACGAATCGGGGTTAAAGCTCTGCACCAGCTGGACCCACTTCTGCTGGTCGATGGTCGACATGGAGTACAGCAGCACAAAGAAGCACAGCAGCAGCGTCACCATGTCGCCGTAGGTGTCCATCCAGTTTGCCCCGCCGCTGCTCTTATGCTTTTTCATTCACCGTCCACCACCTTGTACCTTTTAACATCATTTTCCTTTTTTACCCCTGCTCTTTTTTTCGCCCTTGGCGCTGCTGCCGTCGTCGCCGCGCTGCTTCTGGTCCACAAAGGTCAGGAGTTTTTCCCGCAGAGATTTGGGGTTCTCGCCGGATTGAATGGACATGATGCCCTCCACGATGATCATCTTGCAGAGGACCTCCTCCTCATCCCGCGTCCTCAGGTTGGATGCAATGGGGTTAAAGATCATGTTGGCCAGTACGCAGCCATACAGCGTGGTGATCAGAGCGGTGCCCATGTCCGTGCCAATGCTGGACGAGCCTCCATCGCCCGAGAGGTTCATGTTCTTCAGCATATTGATAAGGCCCACCAGCGTGCCCAGCATACCGAAAGACGGAGCCACGGCGGACCCTCTTTCATACATGCCCGCCACGCCGTCATGCCGTGCGGACATACATTCGATGTCATTATTCAGAATGCCCCGGACCTTGTCGGCGTCGTTGGCATCCACAATCAGCATAATGGCCTGCTTGAAAAACGGGTCCGACTGCGCGTTGGCCTTTTCCTCCAGCGCCAAAAGGCCATTTTTTCGGGCCACCTGCGCCAACTCCACCAGCTGGTCAATGTAATACATAGGATCATACTTCTTCGTATTCAGCATGATCTTCAAGTGCTTGGGCATTGCCTTCAGCATTTTTGGCGGGAAGCTGGCCACCACTACCGCCATCGTGCACCCCAAAACGATCAGGACGCTGGACGGGTCAAAAAAGTTTATGATCTGCGAAGGCTTCACAGTGAAGTGGCCGCCCACGCTGGTAAACATCATGCCCAAGATCATGATCGCGATGGCAACTACCGTGCCAATAATAAAGGTTAAATTCATCTGTTACCCTCACCCCTGCCGGACAAAAGGCGCAAGGCCCGCCGCCGTCCGATTTTTTTCTAAAGCGCCCGCCTGATCCCCATGCGCGGCTTATCTTAATTTTACTGCGCACGCGGATCAAGCCAGCCCTGTGGGAGCCGGAAAATGCTCCGTCTTCTCTTCCTCAGCGCTGACTGATCACTCTGACCGCGCGGGCGATGTCCTGAACCTTTGCGTTGTACTCCGCGATTTTTTGCACAATTTCCTCCGCTGTCTCACGAACCAGATAATAGCTGCGGTTCATCATCACGATCTTGGTCTCGGGGATCAGCTCAATACACTCGATCTGCAAATGGTTCACCAGAAACTTATCGTTGTTCATCTTCGTCAAAACGATCATGGGCTCCTCCTCTCAAAGGTCGGCGTCCGCCGGGCCGGGGAAACTCCCCGCCCGGCAAAGCGCCGATAAGTTTATATGTTCCTGTCTCTTAAATTACCGCTTCATATTGACCAGTTCCTCCAGCATGGTGTCGGTCACGGTAATGATGCGGGTGTTGGCCTGATAGCCGCGCTGGGTGGTGATCATCTCGGCAATCTCGGTGGCAAGATCGGTACCCGAGGACTCCAGGCCTCCGGTGATCAGCGCCGTTTTGCCGGCACTCAGGACCGCCACCGCGCCGGCGCCATCCGCATGGTTGTTAAGATTCTTCTTCACGGCGCCACCAATGGAAGTGGCCGTGCAGTTTCCCGCGCCCTCGCCCGCCTGATAGTAACCGTTTTGCAGACGTGTAACGCCGTCAGGATTGGCCACGGTTCCCAGCGCGAGATAACCTACCACGACGATGCTGCCGTCCGCCGCGTTGTTGGCAGTGATCTTGCCGGTGGCCTTGTCGATGGCGATACTGTCAGCTTTGATAGTGTTTCCGCTCCCCTTGGGATACACGTTCATCTGATTACCATTGCCATCCGCATCGCCCAGTTTGGGGTACAGGGCCGTTCCGGCGGGGGGATCACCGGTCGCAGGAGACCCCGCAGCAATGGGAAGCCGGATGGGGACCAGCTGCGTGCTAATCTTGGGGTTGTCCGCATCGTCCATGATGTTTTTTGCATCCGTGGTGTACGTCACGAAGCCGTAAATCACATGGCCCCGGCCGTCCACCAGATACCCCTGGGAATCAAACTTGAAATCGCCCACACGACCCAGCTCCAAATTCTGGGGATCGGTCTCCGCCAGAGTCGTTTTGCCGTCGCCGTCGACGGTAGCGGTGGATTTATCGCCTGTCAGGAAGAAGCCGTTGCCGTCAATCATGCAGTGCATACCGTTGCCGTCGGCGTTGAAGCTGGCGGTGCTCATATCCATGGAGACTGAGCCGACATTGCACCCGTAGCCAAGCTGGGATGGATTTACGCCGCCGGCCGAAGCCGAGCCGTTGGAACCGGAGGTCAGAGTGGTGTAAATTGCCTCGCTGAAAAGGGCCTGAGAAGCCTTATAGGCCGGTGTATTTATGTTTGAGATGTTATTGCCGATGACGCTAAGTTTTTGCATATGGGCCTTCAGACCCGAAATAGCCGCGTACATTGCACCTGTCATGGGTAAATACTCCTTTCGGTTGGCGCCGCCGGGGAACAGTCAATCGGACCTTCCCCAGAGCATCCTTCCGGTCCTGCTCTCTGTTTTTACAGGATCACGGCGCCGTCAATATTGGTGAAAATGTTTTCCTTCATCTCCTCCGGGGACATGGTGGTGATCACTCGCCCGTTGGGGACGTTGATGATGAAAGCCCGCGTGGTGTCGAACGCAAGTATATTGGTAGCGCCCTTGGCCTGGGCCTTTTCCACGGTGTCGTTCAGCTGATTCATCAGTTGGTCGTCCACCTGAATACCGCGCTGCTCCGCCCGCTCCCGCGCGTGCTTGGAAAACGCGACGGACTGGCTCTCCTGCTGGCGCTGAAGCAGTTGCTCTCCAAAGGAGGTCTGCGCCGCGCCGGCGATGGTCTTTTTCGCGGAAAAGCTGCCGCTTTGCAGCTGGGATATCCGATCAATCAATGCTCTCACTCCTTTGACCGTTTGATCGATGGAACTTAAACGTTTGTTGCACTCTCATTGGATTTTGATGTAGAATTCTCGGACGCGGGCAGGCGACCCACCGCCATAATACTGCTCATGTTATAGCTTACTCCGTCGACAAAAACCACCGGGCTTCCGTTATAGGTTCCCGTACCCGTGACAGTTCCCACAATTTCCTGCAGCTTTCCGTCGGAGTCATAAGAACCCACGGTCACTTCTTTCCCCACCAGGGACGCGGAATAACTGAGGCTGACGGCGTCCGTGATGTTGGTAATGGCCTGGATCATGGACATCTGCACCATCTGGTTCAGCATGTCGGTGGTAGAGGCGGCGTTTTCCGGGTCCTGATTCTGGAACTGAGCCACCATCATTTGCAGGAAGTCCTCCATGTCCAGACTGAGGGAATCGGACTTGCTCTTGGTCGCCGTGGTGCTGTTGGTACTGTTGGTACTGGCAAGCGATGCGATATCGCCGATATAATCGCTCATGGAACTGCTCCTTTCATAAAGAATCTCAAAAAGTCTGAATCTGTCAGCTCACCTGTTCGTCCAGCGTCACCAGACCCAGCCGGAGCTGCTGGAGGAAGTCCTCTCCGCTCTGCTGACGGCGGCTGTGCTGCTGGCCCTGCCCATGCTGCTGATTCTGCTGCTGGGACTGCTGTTGAAACTGCTGATTCTGTTCCTGCCGCTGGACCTCAACCTGAACTGTGTTCTGGGAATTGCTTTGAAGCAGGGCGCCCAGATTCTCTGCGTGCTGGCTCAAAAGATTCGCCGCTTTTTCCGTAGTGGTGTGGAGCACCACCTGAAGCGCGCCGTCCTGAGTCCGGGTCAGGTCGATGGTCAGCGTACCCAAGCTTTCCGGGGTCAGCTGGATCTTCACCTGCTGCGCTCCGTTTTCCAGGGTCGTTCCGATCTGCTTTGCAAGCTGGGCATCCAGGTCCGGCTGCTCGGTGTCCGCCGCTGGGGTCTCTCCCACCTTCACGGGGACAGTCTCCACATCGCGGAACAGAGGCTGGGCGGTTCCCACATCGGCGTCCTCCGTCTGGAGCTTCTCATTTTCGCCATCCCGTGGGGCCAAGCCGGTACCCTCAGGCTGCTCATCCGTACCTCCGTTGCTTTGGCTCCCAGCAGACTGTACGGTCACTGTGACTCCTTGCGTCTGGGGGGACTGAGAAATTTCAGTATCCTGAGCGGTCTGGAAAACGGGTGTCTTCTGCTGTCCGGAAACTTCCGGTTCTCCGGTCACCGAACGCTCGGCGCTCTGAAAAACCGTCAGCGGTTCGCCGCTTTGAAGCACCGTCTGCCCGTCCGGCTGCTGGGCGGCAAGCATCTCCACCGGCGCCGCGATCTGGGCCTGCGGTTCCTCCGGCAGGATCTCCTGCGTCTGGATCTGCACCGGCGCAGCCTGCGCCATGAGCATCGTCATGGCCGCCACCACTTCCTTCAGCGTCTCGTCCTGCGGGTCCGCTTGGCTACCTTGGGTCTTCGGCTGTTCCGCCGTACCTGTCTCCGCGTTCGTAACTTTTTCCTGCTCCGGGGTCATCTTTGTTCCATCCGCCCCGGTGCGGTCCTTCAGCAGCTTGTCGAAGCTGGAATCACCGTCGTTCCCGGTCTTCTGTCGGGAATCCCCCTTCACGGTCCGTTGCGTCTGGGCCGTCGACGTAAGCTGCGCCATTTGCAGCAATTCGTTCATCGTGTTCATCTCTTCACCTCCTTTCAATGAAATGAATCCTCGATTTATGATTACAGTGATGCGTTCCGGGCGCTTCCGCCCCGGGCGCACACCAAATCATCAATAAATTGTTCCTCGCTCTTCTCCATATCCTTTGTGTAGGCGCGGAACTTTTTCTCCCGCAGCTTTTCCACGGACGAGGCATCCTGCTTCGCGCTCACAAGCTCCCGGCGCTTGGCCTCCATTTGTCTTTGGAGCTTTCTGAGCTTCGCGGTCTCCCCGGCGATAATTGCTTCCTGAACCTCCAGCGCGGTCTCGTAGCCTCGGACCTCCGCAATCCTGATGCCCCGGGCCTTCTTTTCCCGGTACTCCTGATTGATCTCGGAATACCGCTGCCGGGCCGCAGTCAGGACCTCTTCCTGCCGGCACACCTCCGCTGTGACGGCCCCCAACTCCACCTGAAGAGAATCCTGTACTTGCCGGCGATAGTCCAATACGGTATCGAGCGGAAACTGAAACTTTTTCACGATATGGGGTCCCCTTTCCGGCGCTCAGCCGCCTCATTGAAGAATCTGCTCCATCTGCTGCACCGTCTCCTCATAGGAAAACGACTCATCCACACCCTGCTTGAGAAAATCGTCGATGGCGTCGATCTTGCTCAGCGCGTAGTCCAGCTTTGGATTCGTACCCGCCTTGTACGCGCCGATGGACACCAGGTCGGAGCTCTTTTCATAAACCCCCATGATGTCTCGGATACGACCCGCCGCCCGGCGGCTCTCCATCGGAACAATGTCCGTCATCAGACGGGAAATGCTGGCCCCCACGTCAATGGCCGGATAATGGTTGGCGGCGGCCAGCCGCCGGGAAAGAACGATATGCCCGTCCAGAATGCCGCGGACAGTATCGGAGATCGGCTCGTTGGTGTCGTCGCCTTCCACCAGAACGGTGTAGACCCCGGTGATGGACCCCTTTTCAAAATTGCCGCTGCGCTCCAGAAGCTTGGGTAATTCCGCGTAAATGGAGGGCGTGTACCCTCTTGCCACAGGGGGTTCTCCCACGGCAAGGCCAATTTCCCGCTGGGCCATGGCGAATCGGGTCAGGGAATCCATCATCAGCAGCACATCGTATCCCTGGTCCCGAAAATATTCCGCGACGCCGGTGGCGACGGAGGGACACTTTTTGCGGAGCATCGCAGGCTGGTCAGAGGTGGCCACCACCAGAACGGAGCGGGCCATGCCCTCCTCGCCCAAGTCCTTGCGGACGAAATCCAAAACCTCCCGTCCGCGCTCGCCCACCAGGGCGATGACATTGATATCGGCTTTCACGTTTTTGGCGATCATACCCATCAGCGTGCTTTTGCCCACACCGGAACCGGCGAATATACCGATACGCTGACCCTTTCCGATGGTCAAAAGGCCGTCGATGGCCTTGATGCCGAACTCCATCCGCTCCGTAATGGCGGGGCGGGAGAGGGGATTGATGTATTTGCCCTCCACGCAGTGAGCGAAACCGCTCTCAAAGGGTGGGCCGCCGTCAATAGGCTGGCCCAAAGCGTTGATAATGCGCCCCCGGAGAAAGGTTCCCATGGGGAGGGTGAGCTGCTTTCCCGTGTTGCGGACGAAATTGCCCGCGGAAATACCGCTCATATCGGAGTACGGCATCAGGAGAATGCGGTCGTGTTTGAAACCAACCACCTCCGCCGTCCCCTGTTCTCCAGTGTCGCCGTTATAAATCCGGCAGATATCACCCACGGCGGCATTTCCGCCGGAAGCCTCAATGGACATGCCGACAATGTTCTCGATTCTTCCCGTCAGACTGAAAGTGTCGGCGTTCTGGAGCTGCTGGATCATTTGTCCAAACACGGGTCTGCTCCTTTTTCACTGGTCGCCCAGACGGCGCCCGAAATTCCGGGGTGGGGCGTCGTCAGGCGAGATGTTCTCCAACATCGAGCGGATATTGCTCATCTGCGTGGATGCACTGGCGTCTATAATGGTGTCCGGGGTCTCTATGATGCAGGTGCCGTCTTCCTCCTCCGCCACGGGGATGATGCGGATGTGGTCGGAGAGTCCGGACAGCGCTCGGGTCAACCGGGGGGTGATCTGGGACAGGCCCTTCGCGTCGCAGCCGGAAACATAAATGTGGACCCATTCCCGCCGCTTCATTTTCTCCGTGGCGTCCTGAATCATTTTTGCGATGACGCCGCTGGAGCTCTTCAGGCTAATGCGCACCACCTTTTCGGCCACCGCGATGGCCAAATCCCGCATATCGGTCTTTGCGCCGTCCATCATCTCATCCTGGGTCAGGGCCACATTTTTCAAAAAGGTCTGGAGCTGCTTTTCCATCTGGGCAGCCTGTATTTCCCGCCGCTCCTTCAAATCCTGCTCCGCGCCGGCAATGCCCTCGGCATATCCTTCGCGGTAGCCCTCCTGCCGGGCGTCCTCTCTGATCTTGTCCGCCTGGGACCGGGCCTGCGCCACGGCGGCGGTCCTTATCTGCTCCGCCTCCGCTCTGGCCGCGCTCAGAATCGCGTCGGCCTGCACACTGGCAAACTGAATGGGATTGCCGGCGGCGGGCGTCTCTTCCGGCGCATCCGCTTTCTCCGGCTTCTCGGGTTGGTTCCTGTCTGCCGGACGCGCCGTCCTCGGCGCGCCGTCCACAAAAAGCTCGTCCTGAAAGCTCTCCCGCAGATCCTCGTCCTCTTGCTTCTGCGGGGCAACGGGCGTGTCGTCCCGCAGATCGTCCGGGAACTGATAGGGCTCCGCTTTGGGCCTTATAAAATTTTTCACGACACTCCCGTTATGCAATGATGTCGTCCTTTCCGCCCTTTATGATGATGATCTCGTTCTGCTCCTCCAGCTTGCGAATCACATCCACGATCCGCTGCTGTGCCTCTTCCACATCCTTCATGCGGACATTGGTTGTGATCTCCAGGTCGTCCTTGATGTTCTGCGCCATGCGGGTGGACATATTGGAGAGCAGCTTGTTGGCCACGTCTTCGGTGGTTGCCTTGAGGGAGAGCACGATGTCCTTGGGATCGCAGTCCCGCAGGAAGCGCTGGACCGAGCGGTCGTCCATGTTGACCAGGTCCTCGAACACAAACATCCGCTTGCGAATCTCGTCTGCCAGCTCCTGATTGTAAACGGACAGTCCGTCGAAGATGCTCTTCTCGCTGGAGCGGTCGATATTGTTCATCAGGCTGGCGACGAAGTCGATGCCGCCCACCTTGACGTGCTTGCTGCTGATGATGGTGGAGAACCGACGGCCCATCTCTGTTTCAATGATCTTCATAGCGGTGGGAGATGGGCTTTCCATCTTAGCCATATTCTCCACAACCTTGATCTGTCTTGCCGGGTCGAGCTGCTCCACCACATTGGCGGACTTTGTGGGGCTGACATAAGACAGCACCAACGCGATGGTCTGAGGCCGCTCATACTGCAAAGCGGAGAACAGGGACTTCGCATCCGCCTTGTCCAAAAACGCAAACTGCCGGTTTTTCATGGACTTTTCCACTTTTTCCAGCAGCTGGTTGGCCGTCTGCTCACCGAACGCCTTTTCCAGAACCGTTCTGGCATATTCCAGCCCGCCTTCGGTGATCGCTTTATTGGTCAGGCACAACTCGTAGAAATCGCCCAGGACCTCTTCCGTCTGGCGGGAATCCAGGTAGCCCAGCTTTGCCACTTCCAGTGTCAGCGTTTCCACGTCTTCGGAATCCATATATTTATAAATCTGAGATGCCTTATCCGCGCCCAGCGAGACGATTACCGCAGCAGCCTTCTGGGGGCCGGTGAGAGGGGGCAGCTTCTCCTTTTGGGAATGCTGCTGCTGATTTTGAGTCTTCGACGCCTCCGCTTTTGACTCGGCAGCGCCGAAGTTTGCCTCCGCCGCCTGTGTTTTCTCGGCAACCGCGGTGGCAGAGGAGGCTCTGGCCTTTTTGCTACTGCTCATCCTCCTCGCCTCCCCTTAGCCAGTTTTTAAGCATGTGTGCCGCCATTTCAGGATTATCCTCTGCAAATTTCCGAATCTCCTGCCGCAGCTGGATGCTCTTCTCCGTCTTAATGGTCATAATGTCCGCGCCGTCCATTGAAGGCACCGCCTCGACCGCCTGCGGCGCGGGAATCTGCATGGACTGGGCCTGAGCAGCAAGCGCCGCAAGCTTTGCTCTTTTACGCTTGCCTCGCAAAACCGCCAGCAAGATCAGCAGCAGGATCAGCAGCGCCACGCCTCCCGCGGCGGCAAACAGCGCCCACTGGGGCAGATTCAGTCCGTTTCCGGTGGAAACGGGTTCGCCATTCGGGTTGTAGAACGGCGCCAGCAGAATCGATATCTTATCCGCTTGTTCATTGGGCGCGATACCCGCGGCGTGGCCCACGTGGCTCACCAGCTCCGTGGTATTCACGCTGCCGGAGACAGCGCTGTTTATGCTGACGGATACCATCAGGTCGGAGACGACGCCCGCGATCCGCTCCACCTGCTCCTTGTCGGTATCCACATTGTAATTGGTCTGGCCCTGGTTCTTAACATAAGTCTCATCGCCGTTGGCCTTAGCCTGATTTTCAACATAGGTGCTGATATCGGCGTTGGATTCGTTGCCCACCGCGCCGCCGACCGTCCCGCTGTCTCCCCGGACAATCTCCTGATCGTAGACCTTGGAGCCGATAATCCCCTCGCCGCCCGTGGAACCGTCGCCAGCCCAGTCAGGGAGGGTATACTGCGTGGTCTCGCCCACGGTATGGTTTACATCCACGGTGCTGCTGACCGCAACGCGGACATTGTCCCCGCCGTACAGTGGGGTCAGCACCGTCATGATCTGGGTACGAACCTTATTGTTCACCTGTTCTTCCAGCCGGAGCTTCAGCTCGGAGGCGTCCGACGCGCCGGTAATGCCGCTTCCGCCGGAATAGACATTGCCCAGCGAGTCGGAGATGGCGATATTGTCGATCTCAAGGCCCTGGACGGCATGGGCCACCAGGTTGCGGATAGCGGTGGCCTGCTGGTCGGAGAGGGCCGCGCCGCTTTGCATCGTTACCATGACCGAGGCGGAGGCGTCCACAGTGTTGCTGCTGTCCAGAACATAGCGCCGGTCCTCGCCCTGGGCGATGGTGACCACCGCGGACTTTACGCCGTCCATGCAGCGGATGACGCCAGCCATCCGGTCCTGCAAATCCTGTAAAAACGCCATTTGCCGGTCCGAGTCCGTGGACATGGTGCCCACGCCCTTGCGGTAAGTGTCATAGGCGAAGCCGGAGGTCGGATATCCCTCCATCAGCAAATCCGCCTTCAATTGGGCATCCTGAGATTCAGGTACCAGGATCGTATCGGTTCCCTGCACCTGAAAATCCGTCACGCCTTTGTCATTCAGATAGGTAGTGATCGAGGAAATCTCCTCCGTACTCAGACCTGTAAACAGGACGGTGTAGGGCCGATTGTTCATAACAACGGCAAAAATCACGCCGGTCAGAATCAACGCGCCCAGCACACAGCCCAGAATCACCCGCGTCTTTTTACTCAGTTTGGCGAAAAACTCTTGAAGCTTCCCGCCAAAGCCCTTCAGCTTCTCCCGCAATTACGTTACCCCCACCTAAACTTCAGATCGCTGGTCACAGGCTGATGCGTGTCAGCTCGCTGTACGCGTCCAGCGCCTTGTTCCGCAGCTGGACCAGCAGCTCCACGGCGGCAGTGGCCTTTGTGGCCGCAATGGTGGCCTCCGCGGGGTTGTCCAACTGGCCGGTGGCCAGAAGGTACTGCGCCTCGTTCATGTCTGCGTCGGTGGTCTTCACATTGTCAATGGCAGTCTGAAATATGTCTGCAAAAATTCCGTCGGTCTCAGAAGCCGCGCTCGCATCCGCCTTTTGCATGCCGCTCAGTGCGGCTGCGCTCTGAATCGGTTGAATATTTGAAAATAGCTCCGTATTCATCAAAATTTCCTCTCCTTAAGCAATTGATCTCATACTTTACGATATAAGGCAATGACGCGCCGCGTTTCCGCGGCACGTTTCTTATTTCTACTTACCGATTTCCAGTGCCTGATTCACAACGGTTTTCAGAGAATTCAGCGCTGTAACCCCCGCAGAGTATGCCTGCGTGGCGGCCATGGCGTCCGTTACCTCTTTTACCAGGGTTACGTTGGGCATTTCCACATATCCCTCCGCGTTGGCGTCAGGATGAGTGGGATCGTAAACCAGCTTCAGGTCGGAGGGATCCTCGGCGATCTCCGTAACCCGGACGCCTCCCGCCGCACTGTACCCGGCGTTGGATGCAAGGGAGCGGCTCGCCATAATACTGCGAAAGCTATCCAGGCCATTCTGCGCCTCAAACACCACCATTTTGCGGCGATAGGCTCCGCCAGCCTCCGTGCGGGTGGTGTTCATGTTCGTGATATTCTCTGAAACCACATCCAGCCTCAGCTGCTCCGCTGTCAGACCGGAACCGATGATGTTCATGGAACTTAAGAATGCCATGCCGTTTCCTCCTCACAAATCGCCGCTTCGGGAACGCAGATTTTACTGACCCTTGATGGCCGTGCGCAGGATGTTTAAATTGCTGTTGATAGAATTCATCGCATACCGGAGCTGATAGGTGTTTCGCGCCAGCTCCACACCCTGCTCCGTCAGGTTCACGCCGTTCCCGTCCATGCGGGTACTCTCGCTGTCGGCCGTGTGGACCGTGGGGGAAGCGTTGTTCAGCGCCTCCCGGAACGCGGCTGCGGGACTGGCTGAGCCGGAGGCGGATTGAAGGCTGTTTTTCAGTGAATCCTCAAAGGTGACATACTTCGTCTTGTAACCCGGCGTCTCCGCATTAGAAATATTGTCCAAAATCGCGGCCTGCTTCGACCACAGGAACCGCATGGAACGCTCCATCATCAATTCGGAATTACCAGTGATATAATCCATTCCCCCGACCTCCCCGCGTTTACATATCCGCCGCTAAATATACCGAAGAAATATTTCGATCCCCGTTTCTTCAGACATTAGATTTCAATACTGTTTCAATGTTGATATTATAGATTATCCCAGTGCGAAAAGCAACGAAAATCTTCATATTTTGTCGAAATATATATTTTTTTCTATATTTATACTAATTGTTTACGATTTTCAAATAACCTTCCGCGAAGTTTGCAATTTGTTTGTCAAATACTCATTTGAATTTTTGTAATAGTGACAGCTGTTCAATTTTTTTGCATGAGAGCATGAATTTCTTAACTTCTAAATGTGAGCTCTTTAAATTTCCAGTCTGTTTGCTTTAGCTTAAAGGCCCTTGTCTCTTTCGTCATCTTCATATATTTACTCAATTCTAATATTAGCGAATAAAAATTCACTATTTTGCACAACTTTTTGTCTAATTTATACACTATGAGTGAAGAAATCATTTCTATTGACCATACCAATAAAGCCGCAGATTCCTATTCCTTCCATTTCATTTCTTTTCGCAGCCATGATTTTCAAGTAGACATCTCATTTTAGTCATAGATTGCTCGGCTGTGCTCTCTCCAGTTTCTGGAAGTAATCGCACGAGACCGCACTTCAACCGAAAAAGGGAGCAGTGGAATATATATTCCACCGCTCCCTCCAGTCTGTCGAAAAAGTCCAGCAGAAATGCTGGGCTTTTTCATAGTTATCCGGTAAAATGGGATTGGGTGATGGGCATGCTGGAACGTGGGAAAATGGAACGTGGAATCATAGAAATAGTAGACACA
>JAEWYA010000044.1 GCA_023395775.1 Bacillota bacterium | reverse complement strand
TGACGAACTCCACAGCCACGCCGTGGTCCGCCGCCGTCTCCATCACCCAGCCTCTGAGGTTCGCGTCGTCCCAATAGTCCGGGGCCAGCAGGGTCTTTACCCGCAGCCGGTCCATCAGGCCCGCCACGCCGGAGATATGGTCGTAATCATAGTGGCTCAGCACCAGATAGTCAAGCTCCTCGCAGCCCATGCTCAAAAGCTGGTCGGCGGTGTCGCTGCCCGCGCCCAGCCAGCTGCTGCCGGAGCCGCAGTCCATCAGAGCAAACTGGTCCCCGGACGCCATAATGGTACCGGCCCCCTGCCCCACGTCCACCGCCACAATATCCAGCGCGCCACGGGCGTAATAGAGGCGCCCCAGCTTCACCGTCACCGCCAGAGAAACCGCCGCCAGAACCGCCGCCACCGCATATTTGCGGCGGGCCTTGGGTTTGCAGAAATACGCCGTGCCGAACAGAACATAGAAGTACGCAAGCCAGTATTTCAAAAACGGATTTGTATCATACAGCGCGTGATACGGAATTTTCGCCAGAGCGTGGACCGTCAGCAGCACGTATGCAATCAGCCCCCTTGGGACCAGCGCCGCGGCGGAGGCCAGCGGCATCCACATAAACCCCAGCAGGACGGAAATCAGCCCCACCGCGAAGATCAGGCTCACCGCCCACAGACACAGCAGGTTAGATACAGGCGCGACCAGCACCAGAAAACCGAAGTAGTACACCGTCAGCGGCAGCGTGAACACCAGCGCGCCGCAGGTGGCGGAAAAGCTGGCGGAGAGGGCGCGAAACACCCTGCCCCGCTCCTTTTCGCCCCGCAGGAGGCGGTCCAGCTTCGGCGTCAGCCACAGCATCCCGGCCACCGCGCCAAAGGAGAGTTGGAGGCTGATGGACGCGGCCGCAAAGGGGTTTTGCAGCAAAATCAGCAGCAGCGCAAAGCTCAGGGCCGTGGGCGGGTCCCCCTCCCGCCGCATGGCGGGCGCGATCAGCACCAGCGACAGCATCACGCAGGCGCGAACCACGGAGGGCCGCGACCCGGTGAGCAGCGCGTAGAAAATCAGCACCGGAATGGCAATGCACGCAGCCGCCCGGCGGCGCTTCTTCCCCACCAAAGCCAGCACCAGCATCATTAAAAAGGAGCAGTGCAGACCGGAGACGGCCATGATGTGATAGATTCCCGCCTCGCTGAGGTCGGTTCCGACCGAATCGCCCAGCAGTGTCTTGTCGCCGGTGAGGATGGCGGTCATAAACCCAGCCGAATCGCCGGGGTACAGCCCCAGAATCTTTTCCTGCATGGCGTGTCCCAGCCGGGCGGGCCACCACCGGGGCGAGGACGCGCCCAAGTCGCCGTAGACCGCCTCTCCCCCACCGTAAGCCAGCAGAAAAACGCCCCGGGATATGAACGTGGTCACCTCGTCGTCCTGAATTCTTGCCGCGCTTTTCAGGTGGACGTCATCCGTCACCGTACACCCAGGGGTCAGCTCCAGCAGAGCCGCATCCCCGTAGTAGACGGCCCTCACGCCCCGCAAGCCGGGAAGCTCCGGGCGCACGGTGACCTTTGCGCCGTAATCCGTCGCCGTCGGATAGTCCAGCAGAACCATGGTCACGCCCACCGAATCGGTTTCCGCCAGCGCCTCCGCCGGGGACTGGACAAAAAGAGCGAACGCCCAGCTGTACCCCAGCGCCACGGACAGCGCTGTGCAGATCAAAACCGCCCGATACCGCGCCGGTTCCTCTAGAAGGAGCGCCAACGCGCCCAGCCCCAACGCCGCAGCGGCAGCAGACAGCAGCCACCCCTGCGGCAGCAGGTACTGCGCCAGAAAGACGCCCGTGGCAAAGGAGAGCGCCCACGTCGCCAGCTTTCTCATTTTTTTGCAGGAGGCGCAGGGTCGTTGGTCCGGCCCAGCAGATAATCCGTGCTGGTGTTGTACAGGTCCGCCAGCTTGACCACGGCCCAGACGGGGATTTCGCGCTCGCCCTTTTCATAGCGCCAGTATACATTGCGGTTCAGGTTCAGATACTTTGCGATCTCGATCTGCGTTTTGTCGCTGTCAATGCGCAGATCTTCAAGCCGCTGAAAATACATTACAATCACCCACAAAAATGCTACCATTTGGAGTCATTTCCACAGGCATCTTCACCCGTTCGGCTTCAAATTTAATCTCTTCTGCATCTTCGATCTCTTGTCAATTGGTTTCTCCCACCGTCACGACACCGGCCTTGGAGCTGATGATGCACACGTAGCTATTTCCCTTCCCCAGATTCAGAGGAATGTTTCCCATGGTGGTGTATACGAAGGGGCTGTTCCGGCCCGTGCGGCTCCAGCGGATGGGAATGGTTTTCCCGCCGCAGAAATACGCGCCGTCCCCCTCCCCTGTGGTCTTTACCGCCAGGCGGCCGTAAGTATCCCCGGAGATCACGGAGATGGCGGTTTTCAGCACCAGCAGGTTCGTGACCTCCACCTGCTCTCCCGTGTTTCCGTCCACATACTCCTTGCCGTACTGCCCCACCAGATACTTGCCGCCGGCGGCGTCGTAGTCGAAGGTCCCGGTCTTGTACTTGGAGAATTTCACGGAGACATGCTCCGCCGTCTCGCCGTTCAGCGGCGTACCGTCGTCCACGAACTTCTGGCCGTATGTGTAATTGGACTTGTGCTCCGTGCGGAAATGGTCCGCCGCCAGATAGCCAAGGATGTTTTCACCGGAGGTCAGCATACTGTGCTCATATCCCATGGTCTTCCGCCGCTCCGCGTCCCGCCAGAAAATCTTGGCGTCGGACCCTCCGTTAACCCCGTCCATGTTATCCACGCCCCAGGCGGCGATGTCGGAATAAGCGTCCGGGCTGCCTCCAGCGTGGACGTACAGCGCGTCGTGGCCCAGAGCCAGTTCTATGTAATAGGGACGGCTGGAGCGGATACTGCCCAGTGTCCCGACGCTTTCCCCCTCCAGCGTCTGATAGAGCGCCATCATGCGGGTAATGCCGCCCTCCGCGGGGACCTCGTAGATGATATCCGCCAGAGAGGTCCCCAGCTGGGGCTGGGCAGCCTTCAAATTGTTCAGCATCACCGCCACGGGCCGCAGATTCTCATATTCAGGCTCCATGGGAAGCCCTGTCAGCGGATTCGTGCCGGAGGGAACATAGGGCTCTGGCTCCTCCGAGACCGCCGGCGCGTTGTCGGAGGCCGCCGGGGCTGGTGAGGACGCCGCCGGCTCTTCCACCCTGCCGCAGGCGGAAAGAGAGATCAGTAT
>JAEWYA010000150.1 GCA_023395775.1 Bacillota bacterium | reverse complement strand
CCTTCCGTCCCGTGAAGGAGGACGAGATCACCGACCATGAGATGCACAGCGAATACTGCATCCTCTCTCAGGAGGTGGCGGATCTGATCAACCGCACGAAAGCGGGCGGGGGACGGGTGGTCTGCGTGGGGACCACGTCCTGCCGGACCGTGGAGTCCTGGGCGAACGAGGACGGGACCATGGAGGCCAAATCCGGCTGGACCGGCATCTACATCTATCCCGGCTACAAATTCAAGGTGACCGACGCCCTCATCACCAACTTCCACCTGCCGGAGTCCACCCTTATCATGCTGGTCTCCGCGCTGGCGGGGAGAGAGCATATCCTCGCCGCGTACCGCGAGGCGGTGAAGGAGCGGTACCGGTTCTTCAGCTTTGGCGACGCCATGTTTATCCACTGATCGGGCACCGTATATTCACACTTTGTATATTCAATGAATATACAAAGATATACGGCGCATATGCAATTCCGATTATGCATCGAATTTTTACAGTGGAAGGAGGAGCTCCCATGAAATTGACGGAGCTGCCCAATATCGGGCCGGTTCTGGCCGAAAATCTGCAAAAGGTCGGCATCGAAACGCCGGAGGAGCTGCAAAAGGCAGGAACCTATGACGCGTTTATGCGTATCCGCACGCAGGTGGACTCCAGCGCGTGCCTCCACCAGCTGGAGGCCATTGAGGGGGCCGTGGAGGGCATGAAAAAATCCGCATTGGCCCCAGAGAAGAAGGCCGAGCTACGGGCATTCCACAAAAATTTAAAATAGGAGCCGTTCATGTTTAAAGTCATTAAATATCAGGGCCGCGCGCGGCGGGGCCAGTTCTCCTGCGCACACGGCGGCGTGGTTCAGACCCCGGTGTTCATGAACGTGGGCACGCAGGGGGCCATCAAGGGTGGCGTCAGCGCCCTCGACCTCAGGGAGATCGGCTGTCAGATCGAGCTTTCCAACACCTATCACCTGCATCTGCGCCCCGGCGATCAAGTGGTGCGCAAGATGGGCGGGCTTCATCAATTTATGAACTGGGACGGCCCGATTTTGACGGACTCCGGCGGGTTTCAGGTGTTTTCTCTGGCCTCCCTGCGGAAGATTAAGGAGGAGGGCGTCACCTTTGCCTCCCACATCGACGGGCACCGCATCTTCATGGGGCCGGAGGAATCCATGCAGATTCAGTCCAACCTGGGTAGTGACATCGCCATGGCCTTTGATGAGTGCGTGGAGAATCCCGCTACCTACGAGTACGCGAAGGCGTCCTGCGAGCGGACGGCGAGATGGCTGGAGCGGTGCGTCGCGGAACACGGGCGGCTGAACGCTCTGCCGGACACCGTGAATCCCGGGCAGATGCTCTTCGGCATCAATCAGGGGGCCACGTTCCCGGACCTGCGGGTGTGGCACATGGACGAGATCGCAAAGCTGAACTGCGACGGCTACGCCATCGGGGGCCTTGCGGTAGGGGAGCCGGCGGAGGTGATGTACGACATCATCGACGCGGTGGAGCCCCACATGCCGCAGGACAAGCCCCGATATCTGATGGGCGTGGGCACCCCCAGCAACATTATTGAGGCCGTCAGCCGCGGCGTGGACTTTTTTGACTGCGTGATGCCCTCCCGCAACGGACGGCACGGAAAGCTGTTCACCTGGGAGGGGACGGTGAACATCCTGAACCAGAAATACGAGACCGACCCGTCTCCCGTCAGCGAAAGCTGCGGCTGCCCCTGCTGCCGGAGCTTTACCAAGGCATACCTGCGCCACCTCTTCAAAGCAGATGAAGTGCTGGCCCTGCGCCTTTCTGTGCTGCATAACCTCTGGTTCTACAACGAGCTCATGCAAAAGCTTCGGGACGCGCTGGACGCGGGGACTTTTGACGAGTTCCGGGAGAAATACAGTGGGAAACTGGAGCAGCGGGTGTAAACCCTGAAAAAGGACTTGCAAATCCTGGCTGTTTTGGATATAATGATCCTATTCTGATTTTACAAAGGAGTTTTGTCCTATGGATCCTACGACAATTTTAATGCTGGTTGTCCTGATTGCGGTATTCTACTTCATGATTATCCGCCCGGAGAACAAACGTAAGAAGGCCGCCGAGCAGCTGCGCAGCGGTCTGAAGAAAGGCGACAAGCTCACCACCATCGGCGGCATCGTGGGTAACATCGTGCAGGTGAACGACGACACCATTATCATCGAGACCAGCGAAGACCGCGTCCGCATCGAGATCACCAAGTGGGCCGTGTCCACCACCGGCGTGCAGACCTCCACCGACCCTAAGGACCAGAAGAAGCAAAAGGTCAAGCCCTCCGACGAGGTGCCCGAGGAGCCTGCCGCTCCGGCTATCGAGGAAAAACCTGCCGAGGAGGAAAAGCCCGCCGGGGACGGCGAGAAGAAGTCCTGGGACCCCGAGGTGTAATGGCCGCGCAGCAAAATTGGGACTGCCCCTCATAAATGAGCCTCCCCTGTCATATGCTGGAAAAGAGCATGTGACGGGGGAGGATTTTTTATGGCCAAACGCAAAGCGCCCGGATGGGCGGGGTTTCCGGAGGGGGCGGCGCTGTCGCTGGCCCTGTATATCGCGTTCCAGTGCCTGTTGGCGCTGCTGACCATCAAGGGTGCCGTGCCGGAGGGGGCGGCGTTCCGGTTTCAGGCGGGGAGTGGGGCGACGGCGGCCTGCCTCGGAGGAATACTGGCGATCCGGCACACCAACTCAGGGA
>JAEWYA010000126.1 GCA_023395775.1 Bacillota bacterium | reverse complement strand
ATGGGCGAGTAATACTCAAAGCGAATGACGGGAGCGCGGCGAATCGCGGCGCTCCCCAATTTCTATGTTGCCCAGCTCCGCATAGCCGGTGCCCAAGTGCCATTAAAGCTCCGCCATTTGGGTGCTGACGGCGTCCTCGCAGGCTTTCATGGCCTCAAGAGTCCTACTCAGCAGCTCATCCAGCTCCCAGCCCAGACGCTCCGCGCCGGTCTCGATGATATCCCGGGAACAGCCCGCGGCGAACTTCTTGTCCTTGAATTTTTTCTTCAGGCTGCCGAGTTCCATATCCTGACAGCTCTTGCTGGGACGCATCCGCGCAGCCGCGCCGATCAGCCCCGTCAGCTCATCGGCGGCGAAGAGGACCTTCTCCATCTCCTCCACGGGCTCCACATCGCAGCAAATCCCATAGCCGTGGCTGCAAACCGCGCGGACGAGATCGTCGCCGCAGCCAATTTCCCGCAGCAGCTCCGGCGCCTTTTTGCAGTGCTCCTCCGGCCACTTTTCAAAGTCCACGTCGTGCAAAAGGCCCACCGTGGCCCAGAAGTCCGCGTCCTCGCCGTATCCCAATTCGTCGGCGTACCAGCGCATGACCCCCTCCACCGTCAGTCCGTGCTGAATGTGGAACGGCTCGCCGTTGTATTTGCGCAGCAGGGCCAGCGCTCTTTCTCTATCCGGACAGTCTTTCATGGATGTCTCCTCCGTTTCAAAATGTTGAACCGCATTATACGCCCTTCTCCCGGCGTTTGCAAGTCATGCGTTCAGCCAGGGTCTCGCGGGTCGGCGTCACCGTCCAGCGTCACGAAATAATCGTAATAGGGCAGCAGGAATTGGTAGCCGTTTTTCAGTCGGTCCACCAGGTCCCGGGAAAAAATGACCGCGTCCAGCTTTTCATCGTGGCTCAGGGAAAAGCTCTTCTTCGCGTACCACGGCTCCAGCAGATCGCTGGGCGCGCCCTCCTTGGGCCGCCTGTACTCCTCGCCCGTCAGAACAAATTCCCTCTGCCGGTTCAGCTTTCGGGTGAGCGACTCCATGACCTGCGGGTCCCGGGCCATTCGGGCGCGCAGCTTTGCCATGGTGGCGGGAGTGGCGCTGTAATACCCGAGGCCGTAGCTCCACTCCTCCGGCCCCAGTTCAAACCAGAAGGTGGGCTGACTGGTCCACACACTCTCCGACGGAGCCTCCACACTGAGCCAGAGGTTATCCTTGTAAGGGCCCCGTCCGTGGAGCCGCCGGGCATCCCGATAAATGCGGGAGACCCGGCCCCGCAGCGGAAGATCCGGCCTCTGCTCCACAAACCAGTCGTACAGCTCGTCTCCCAGGTCCCGCATAGGCTGGTAAAAGCTGGTGAGATAAGTCTCCTTATGCGCCTCGAACCACGGCTTTTCATTGTTGAATCGGATGCCCCACATGAAATCCACCGTCTCATCCGTAAATCCGTTGAACATTTTATCCCCCCGTACCGTCGTTTTTCTCTGTCACAGCAGCCGAATATGCGTAAAATTCATATGGCAGCCGCTCGAGTGCCATTATACCACAGGCGCTCTGCGGCTATTATACCACCAATTTATTTAAAAAGGAATGGAAACCTTCCTTTTTACCGTGAAAGGGTTTGCTTTGCCGCAGGTCCGTGCTATACTAATATATTATGCAAATTGTATTCTCCGAGATTTCAGAAACTGGAAGGGCAACAAATTATGGAGCTGGACTATACCATTTGGGACCCGACAAAAAACATCACACTGCTGGTCTCCACCCCCGTTCCCCGCGGGGAGCAGCCGGCCGTGGCGGCGAAGCTGATGGCGGAGCGGCCCCAGGTGGAGCAGGTGGGCTTTCTGGAACCCGCTACTCTCTCCGGCGCGGTGCTCCGCCTTCAGATGATGGGCGGTGAATTCTGCGGCAACGCCTCCATGTCCGCCGCCGTCTATGCGGCGCAACGGGACGGTCTGACCGCCCCGGACGTACCGCTGGAGGTATCCGGATACAGCGGCCTGCTCCGCTGCCGGCTGGACCGGCGGAGCGATGGGCTGTGGGGTACGGTGAACATGCCCCTTCCTGAGAGAATCGTCTCGGCAGCGCTTCCGGACGTTGGAGACGTTCCCGCCGTGGTTTTTGACGGGATTACCCACTGTATTGTCCCGGCGGGCACCATCGCCCGCGAAGCGGCGGAGGCCGCCGTCCGACCGCTCTGCGCCGCTTTGGAGACCGATGCCTGCGGCATTCTGCTCTATGACGAGCCCTCCGCCGCGTTCGCGCCGCTGGTCTACGTCCGCTCCACCGGTACGGCGGTGTGGGAGTCCGGCTGCGGCAGCGGCACTGCCGCCGTGGGAGCATATCTGGCTTTTCGGGCAAACGCTTCCAAATCCGTGAGTCTCCGCCAGCCGGGCGGAACCATCACCGCTTCCGCGGAATGGACCAATGGCAGCGTCTCCGCGCTGACCATTACCGGGCATGTGGCGCTGATAGAGCAGGGATGTTGTGAGGTATGAGTGTTTTTGCACAATTTCCCATAAATTGTTCCGTAAAAACCGCCCAAATGTAAATTTTTCTCATTGGAAACGATTTTCTTTGCATTTTGTAAAAAACTGTGGTATGCTATCGTTGCTTTTGGTGTCTACCTATTAAATAAAGGAATATCATCCCGGCTTTTTCTCCGAAAAAGCCGGATCAGAAAGGATCTTTAACCACCTATGAGCTTCATGAAGAAAATCTTCGGAGATTACAGCTCCCGCGAACTAAAGCAGATTTATCCCATCGTCGACAAAATCGACGCTCTGGGCGACGAGTACAAGGCGCTGTCCGACGAGGAGCTGCGGGGCAAGACCGCCCAGTTCAAGGAGCGCCTTGCAAACGGCGAAACGCTGGACGCCATCCTGCCGGAGGCATTCGCCACCGTGCGCGAGGCCGCGGATCGCGTTTTGGGCCTTCGCCCCTACCGCGTACAGCTGGTGGGCGGCATTGTGCTGCATCAGGGCCGCATCGCGGAGATGAAGACCGGCGAGGGCAAGACCCTGGTCGCGACTCTTCCCTCCTATCTCAACGCGCTGACCGGCAACGGCGTCCACATTGTCACCGTCAACGACTACCTGGCCAAGCGCGACAGCGAGTGGATGGGCAAGGTACACCGTTTTCTGGGTCTGAAGGTGGGCCTGATCGTCCACGGCCTCACCACCGCGGAGCGCCAGGCCGCCTATAACGCGGATATCACTTATGGCACCAACAATGAGATGGGCTTCGACTATCTCCGGGACAATATGTGCATCTACTCCACGGAGCTGGTTCAGCGGGGCCACGCCTTTGCCATCGTGGACGAGGTGGACTCCATCCTGATCGACGAGGCCCGGACCCCTCTGATTATTTCCGGTCAGGGCGACAAGTCCACTCAGTTGTACGACATGGCGGAAATGTTCGTCTCCCGCCTGAAGAAAAAAGTCGTGGCCGAGGTGGACAACAAGGAAGAGGAAGACGAGAACGAGGACGCCGACTACATCGTGGACGAGAAGGCGAAGACCGCCATGCTGACGGCGAACGGCATTGCCAAGGCCGAGCAGTTCTTCCATCTGGAAAACCTGTCCGACCCCGAGAACTCCACTTTGTCCCACCACATCAACCAGGCCATCAAGGCCCACGGCGTTATGAAGCGGGACATCGACTACGTGGTTCAAAACGGTGAAGTTATCATCGTGGACGAGTTCACAGGCCGTCTGATGTTCGGTCGGCGGTACTCCGCCGGACTGCATCAGGCCATCGAGGCCAAGGAGCATGTCACGGTCGCCAGCGAGAACAAGACGCTGGCCACCATCACCTTCCAGAACTACTTCCGCCTGTACGACAAGCTCTCCGGCATGACCGGTACAGCCATGACGGAGCAGGAGGAATTCGGCACCATCTACAACCTGGACATCATTGAGATTCCCACCAACCGTCCCAACCAGCGCAAGGACAACCACGACGTGGTGTACAAGACGGAAGTGGGCAAGTACCGCGCCGTCATCGCGCAGGTGAAGGAGTGCCATGAAAAGGGCCAGCCGGTGCTGGTGGGTACCGTGTCCATCGAGAAAAACGAGATATTATCGGGGCTTTTGAGCAAGGAGGGCATCCCCCACAACGTTCTGAACGCCAAGAACCACGAAAAGGAAGCCGAGATCATCGCCCAGGCCGGCAAGCTGGGCACCGTCACCGTCGCCACCAACATGGCCGGGCGCGGTACCGATATCATGCTGGGCGGCAACGCCGAGTATCTGGCTCAGTCGGTCCTGCGCAAATCCGGCATGTCCGACGAGTTGATCGCCGAGGCCACCGGCTATGCCGAGACCGATGATGAAGAAATTCTGGACGCCCGGAAGCAGTATGCCGACGCGCTGGCAAAGTTCAAGACGGAGATCGCCGACGAAGCGGTCAAGGTCTGCGAGGCGGGCGGTCTGTTCATCGTCGGCACCGAGCGCCACGATTCCCGCCGGATCGACAATCAGCTGCGCGGCCGTGCGGGCCGTCAGGGCGACCCCGGCGAGACCCGGTTCTATATCTCCCTGGAGGACGATCTGATGCGCCTGTTCGGAGGCGATCGGATCACCGCCATGATGGAGAAAATGGACTTGGACGAGGATACGCCCATTGAGAGCAAGATGCTGTCCAAGGCCATTGAAAACGCTCAGACCACCGTAGAGTCCCGGAACTTCCAGTCCAGAAAGGCCGTGCTGGAATACGACGACGTGATGAACCAGCAGCGCGAGCTCATCTATGAGCAGCGCCGCCGGGTGCTGGACGGCGAGGATGTAGAGTCCAATGTGCAGTCCATGATTAACGATGTCATCGCCTCCGCCGTGAGCTCCGCGTTTGCCGAGCACGGTTCCATACCGGATAAAGAGAGTTTAAACGAAGCGCTCGCCCCCTTCTTCAAAATGTTCCTGCGCCCGCAGGATGTGGAC
>JAEWYA010000015.1 GCA_023395775.1 Bacillota bacterium | reverse complement strand
GATACTATACCGACGCTGATCTGGCCTGATTTTCCCCGCAGTCATCTCGCTGGCTTTGTCCGCCGGCACCGAACTCAGAGCGGGCGGAGGTTTCCTCCGCCCGCCTTTCCTTTAAAGCAACTCCGCGCCTTCGCGCGGGCCAATCGCAGCAGATATGGGAGGGATCGACTTGGCAAAAAAACTCTTGGAAATGCGCGGCATTATCAAAGAATTCCCCGGCGTCCGGGCGCTTGACAACGTGAATCTGGAGGTGGAGGAGGGCGAGATCCACGCTCTGGTGGGCGAAAACGGCGCTGGAAAATCCACGCTGATGAACGTCCTGTCCGGCATCTACCCCTACGGTACCTATCAGGGCGATATCATCTATGACGGCGAGGTCTGCAAATTCAGCAGGATCAACGACAGTGAGAGCAAAGGTATCGCCATCATCCATCAGGAGCTGGCGCTGGTCCCCTACCTCACGATCGGAGAGAACATGTTTCTCGGCAACGAGCAGGGCAAAACCTCCCGCATCGACTGGGACAAGACCTACGGCCTTGCGGCAAAGTTCCTCCAGACCGTGGGGCTGGTAGAATCGCCCCGGACACAGATTAAAGATATCAGCGTTGGCAAACAGCAGCTGGTGGAGATCGCCAAGGCGCTGACGAAAAACGTCCGCCTGCTGATTTTGGATGAACCCACCGCCTCCCTCAACGAGACGGACTCCCAGAAGCTGCTGGACCTGCTTCTTCAGTTCAAATCCCAGGGCATGACGTGTATCATCATTTCCCACAAGCTGTCCGAGGTGTCGTATGTTGCGGACAAAATCACCATCATCCGCGACGGCGCCACCATTGAGACGCTGGTCAAGGGTGTGGACGATTTTCACGAGGAGCGCATCATCAAGGGCATGGTGGGCCGTGAGCTCATCGACCGCTTTCCCAAGCGGGAGAGTCATATCGGAGACGTTGCCATGGAGGTCCGGGACTGGTGCGCGGAGCA
Organism: Bacillota bacterium; assembly: GCA_023395775.1. Taxonomy (GTDB): domain Bacteria; phylum Bacillota; class Clostridia; order Oscillospirales; family Oscillospiraceae; genus Oscillibacter. The sequence continues at coordinate 4,655 of JAEWYA010000015.1, read as the reverse complement.
CCCCACCTACGCCGGACGCATGGTTTGCAACCATGTGAGCCTGAATGTCCGCCGGGGCGAGATCGTGGGCATCAGCGGTTTGATGGGCGCGGGGCGCACGGAGCTGGCCATGAGCATTTTCGGCGGGAGTTACGGCACGAACATCACAGGCACTCTGCTTTTGAACGGGCAGGAGGTTCACCTCCGCTCCGTCACCGACGCCATCAATCACAAGCTGGCCTATGTCACAGAAGACCGTAAGGGCAACGGCCTGATCCTTTCCAACCCCATCCGGCAGAACACCACGCTGGCCCGTATGGAGCGTATTAGCCGTCATCAAATTCTGGATAAAGACCTTGAGATCAAATACGCCAATGAGTACAAGGATATTCTCCATACCAAATGCTCCGGCATTGAGCAGAATGTGGGCAACCTCTCCGGCGGAAACCAGCAAAAAGTCCTGCTGAGCAAGTGGATGTTTGCCGAGCCGGACGTTCTGATTTTAGACGAACCCACCCGCGGCATCGACGTGGGTGCGAAATATGAGATTTACTGCATCATGAACGATCTGGTGTCCCAGGGCAAGGCTGTTTTGATGATCTCCTCGGAGATGCCGGAGCTGCTGGGCATGTGCGACCGGATCTACGTGATGAACGAGGGCGCCGTCGTGGGCGAGCTGACACACGAGCAGGCCAGTCAGGAGAGCATCATGGCCTGCATCCTCAAATCCAGTGGAAATAAAGGAGCAATGGCGATATGACAGAGACGAAAAGCAAATCCGCGGCAAGACCGCTGACCGGATTTTTGAAAAAGAACACCATGGTGATCGCTCTGGTGCTGGTGACGCTTCTCTTTGAGATTCTAATTATCACCGTGGCGCACAAGCCCGTGAATCAGGCGTTGCTGACCCCGGCGAATATCTCAAACCTGATTTCCCAGAACAGCTACGTGGTCATTCTCGCCGTCGGTATGCTGATGTGCATTCTCACCGGCGGCAACATCGATCTGTCCGTGGGCTCCATCGTGGCTCTGGTGGGCGCGGTAGCCGGCACCCTGATCGTCAATATGCACGTGAACATCTGGCTGGCGATGATTATCTGCCTGCTGGTGGGTCTTGCCATCGGCGCATGGCAGGCATACTGGATCGCCTACATCCGCATCCCGCCCTTTATTGTCACTCTGGCAGGCATGCTCCTGTGGCGGGGCCTTGCCCAGATCATTCTGGACGGTCTGACCATCTCCGGCTATCCGGAAAACTATTTGAATCTGTTCAACAGCTATGTCCCTGGCAGCGAAGCGGAGAAAGGCATCATTCTACCCGTCACTCTGGTGATCGGCCTCGTGCTGTGCGCGGTGTATCTGGCCACGCAGTTCATGAACCGGGCAAAGCGGAAGCGCAACAACTATGAAACCCAGAGCACATCCATGTTCTGGGGCAAGAACGCGGTGCTGTGCGTTCTGATTATGGCCCTGTCCCTGATGCTAGGTAACCACAAGGGTCTGCCCACCATTTTGATTCTGCTGGCCGTCATCGTTCTGGTCTATGCGTACTACACGCAGAACACCGTCCCCGGCCGTCACCTGTATGCCATGGGCGGCAATGAAAAAGCCGCCAAGCTCTCCGGCATCAACACCAACCGGACCATGTTCTTTGCCTACACCAACATGGCGTTTTTGTCCGCCGTGGCCGCGCTGGTAGTCACCGCCCGGTTCAACTCCGCCGCTCCCTCCGCCGGCAACAGCTATGAGATGGACGCCATCGGCGCCTGCTTCATCGGCGGCGCTTCGGCTTACGGCGGCACGGGAACCGTGGGAGGCGCAGTGATCGGCGCAGTGTTCATGGGCGTCATCAATAACGGCATGTCCATCCTTGGCATTGACGCCAACTGGCAGAAAGTCGTCAAGGGTCTGGTTCTTCTGGCCGCGGTCATCTTCGACGTGGTGAGCAAGCGCCGGGCTCAGTCTGAATAAACGGGGGCCGTTATGGACTGCATACTTGGAATCGATTTGGGTACCTCCGGCACAAAAACCGTTCTGTTTGACACGAAGGGTACCGCCCTCGCCAGCCACACCGTGGAATATCCCCTCTATCAGCCGAAAAACGGCTGGGCGGAGCAGGACCCAGAGGACTGGTGGCAGGCGGTGAAGGAAACCGTGCGGGCCGTTTTACAGACCGCCGGCGTAAAAGCAGAATCCGTCCGTGGCGTGGGCCTCTCCGGCCAAATGCACGGGCTGGTAATGCTGGACGGGGACGGAAACGTCCTGCGCCGGGCCATCCTCTGGTGCGACGGACGGACCCAGAAGCAGTGCGATGAGATCACAAAGACGTTGGGCAAAGAAAAGCTCATTGCCATCACCGCCAATCCCGCTCTCCCCGGCTTCACCGCGGGTAAGATTCTTTGGGTGCGGGAGCAGGAACCGGAAATTTACGAACAGTGCCGCCACATCCTGCTGCCTAAGGACTTCATTCGCTACAAGCTCACCGGAGAATTTGCAACGGAGGTGTCCGACGCCTCCGGCATGAACCTGCTGGACGTGCCGAACCGCCGCTGGAGCGGCGAGGTTCTCTCGGCTCTTGACATTGATCCGGCGGTGCTTGGAACCATGTACGAGTCCGCCGACGTGACGGGAACTGTCACGAAGTCTGCATCGGAGGCCACCGGCCTCGCCGCGGGTACTCCGGTGGTGGGCGGCGCAGGTGACAATGCCGCCGCGGCCATCGGCACCGGGGTGGTAAAGACCGGTCGGGCGTTCACCACCATCGGCACCTCCGGCGTCATTTTCGCTCACTCCGACCAGGTCACCATCGACCCCAGGGGCCGGGTCCATTCCTTCTGCTCCGCCGTCCCCGGCGCATGGACCGTCATGAGCTGCACGCTTGCGGCGGGCTTGTCCCTGCAGTGGTTCCGCAACAATTTCTGCGGCGCAGAAAAAGAGACGGCGGCGGGTATGGGCGTGGACCCCTACGAGCTGATGACCGCCGCTGCGGAAAAGTCCCCCATCGGCGCCAACCGCCTGATCTATCTCCCCTACCTGATGGGGGAGCGCTCCCCTCTTCTGGACTCCGATGCCAGAGGCGCGTTTCTCGGCCTGTCCGCCATGCACACAAAGCGAGATCTGACCCGCGCCGTGCTGGAGGGGGTCACCTACTCTCAGCGGCAGTGCCTTGATGTGTTCCGGGAGATGGGAGTTCCCATCGGTCAGATGATGGCCTGCGGCGGCGGAGCCGCCAGCCCCTTCTGGCGGCAGATGCTCGCCGATGTATACGGCTGTCCGGTGCAGACCGTGGCCTCCCGGGAAGGACCCGCTCTGGGCGCGGCGATTCTGGCGGGCGTAGGCGCGGGCGTCTGGAAGTCCGTGGGAGAAGGCTGCGAGGCCGTTATCCGTCTGAACCCCGCGCAGGAACCGAACCCCACCGCGGGCGCTGCCTATGAGCCGTTCTATCGGCTGTTTTGTTCGCTGTACCCCGCGCTGGCGCAGCCGTTCCATACACTGGCCGCCCTGTGAACGGCCGGAATGGCTGCTGTCCAACCCCCGCATCCCATGACGGCATTTGCTGGCGCAAGCGCAGCGGTGGGCGTCAGCCCTTTTTGATCGCAATCTATTAATGAGAGGAAAACCGCTATGACAAATATTCCTGAACTGAAGCTGGGGATCATCTCCGTCAGCCGGAGCTGCTTCCCCATCGCTCTGTCTGAGCGCCGACGCCACGCCATCGTCCAGATCTACGGCGCGGGGCTTTATGAGTGCCCCGTGTGCGTGGAGACCGAAGCGGACGCGGCGAAGGCCGTGGCAGATGTAAAGGCACACGGCGTCAACGCCCTGTGCGTATTCCTGGGCAACTTCGGGCCCGAGACGCCGGAGACCCTGATCGCCGATCTGTTCGACGGCCCCCTGATGTACACCTCCGCCGCCGAGGGCGACGGGGATTTGCACGACGGCCGGGGCGACGCCTTCTGCGGAATGCTGAACGCCTCCTACAATCTGGGGCTTCGCGGCAGACGGGTCTACATTCCCGACTACCCCTGCGGCACGGCGGAGGATGTGGCGGCGCAGCTGCGGGAGTTCGCCCCGGTGGCCACCGCGCTGATCGGTCTGAAGGGGCTGAAGATTTTTGCCTTCGGCCCCCGGCCCAACGATTTTCTGGCCTGCAACGCTCCCATCAAGGCGCTGTACGATCTGGGCGTCGCCGTGGAGGAACACTCCGAGCTGGATTTGCTGGTGGCCTACAACCGGCACAAGGATGACCCCCGCATTCCCAACAAAATGAAGGAGATGGCTGGGGAGGCCGGCAACGGCGAGAGCAAATTTTCCGGCATCCTGCCCCGTTTGGCCCAGTATGAGCTGACGCTGGAGGACTGGATGCGGGACCATCTGGGTCTGAGTAAATACGCCGCGTTCGCCAACAAGTGCTGGCCCGCGTTTCAGACGGAATTTGGCTTTGTCCCCTGCTATGTCAACTCCCGCCTCACCGGACGGGGTATCCCCGTGTCATGCGAGGTGGACATCTACGGCGCGCTCTCCGAGTACATCGGCCTCTGCGTCTCCGGCGCGCCGGTGACGCTGCTGGACATCAACAACTCCGTTCCCGCCTCCATGTATCAAAAGAGCATCGAGGGCAAGTATCCCGTGCGGCACAGGGAGACCTTCATGGGCTTCCACTGCGGCAACACCTG
>JAEWYA010000089.1 GCA_023395775.1 Bacillota bacterium | reverse complement strand
ATTGAAGCCACCGGCCACAAGGTCTGCGCCGTCCCCTCACCCGACGGGAAGCTGACTCCCGCTCTGGTGGGGGAGGTTCTCGACCGGCACGACAGCTCGGAGCATATGGTCCATCCCAGGCTGGTCTACATCTCCGACACCACGGAGGTGGGCACCGTCTACACGAAAGCGGAGCTGTCCGCTCTGTATGATTTTTGCCAAAAACAGGGCCTGTACCTGTTTCTGGACGGTGCGCGCCTCGGCTCCGCGCTGACGGCGGAGGGAAGCGATCTGGCGCTGCCGGATCTGGCGGCGCTGACGGACGTATTTACCATCGGCGGCACGAAAAACGGCGCGTTGTTCGGCGAAGCCGTGGTTCTCAGCGCCGGATGCGGCAGGGCGGATTTTCGGGCTTACATGAAGCAGCGGGGCGCGATGCTGGCGAAGGGACGGTTGCTGGGCCTTCAGTTCTCCGCGCTGCTGGAAGGCGGGCTGTACTTCGACATCGCCCGCCACGCCAACGAAATGGCGCAGCTTCTGCGCAAGGGCATCGCAGAATTGGGATACAACTTTGCCTCCGACTCCGCCAGCAACCAGATATTCCCCATCTTCCCGGACGCGGTGGTTAAAAAGCTGGAGCGCTGCTATGAGTTTGAGGTCAACGGCCCAACCGGGGACGGCTGTACCTGCATCCGGCTGGTCACCAGCTGGGCCACGCCGCGCAGTGCGGCGGAGCAGTTTTTGAAGGATCTGGCGGCGGTGTGACCGCCGACTCCTAAAATGCGTGCTCTTCGGACACACTGATAAAAGCAGCCCGCAGGCGTATTTCGCCTGCGGGCCGCTTCTCTATCCAAAAAGCTCAGTTTTTCGCCTGAAACACCGCCGTCATGCCCTTATAGGTCTCGTAGCAGTCCAGCTTTGCCACCGTTTCGAACGGCGCGTGCATACTCAGCACCGGAACTCCCGCGTCCAGTGTGGTGATATTCCGATTGGCCATATACGCGGCCACCGTCCCGCCGCCGCCAGCGTCCACCTTACCCAGCTCCGCGATCTGCCAGAGAACGTTCGCCTCGTCAAAAAGGCCGCGTACATAGGCCACGGTCTCCGCGTCGGCGTCGGACGCGCCGGACTTGCCTCTGGCTCCGGTATACTTGCAAAGGCCCACACCGTAGTTGAGCCAGGCTGCGTTCCGCTTGTCAAACACATCAGAATAGTTGGGGTCGAACGCCGCGGTGACGTCCGCGCTGAGGCAGAAGGATTTCTCCAGACATACCCGCACGGGAACGCCCTGCGCCTCGCACAGGTCCTCCATAAAGGTGTCGAACGCGGCAGACTTCATGCCCGTCACACCCTCCGACCCGATCTCCTCCTTGTCCGCCAGAAGGCAGATGGCGGTTTTCTCCGGCGTCTTTTTCAAATCCACAAGCGCCCGGAACGCCGCAAAGGCGCACACCCGGTCATCGTGGCCGTAAGCGCCGATCATGCTGCGGTCCAGACCGATGTCGCAGGCTTTGGCGGCGGGGACGCCTTCCAGCTCCGCGGAGGTGAGATCGTCCTCAACGATGCCGTATTTCTCGTTCAGGAGCTGCATCACCGCAAGCTTTACCCGGTCGCTGCCCTCGCCCTCCAGGGGGCGGCTGCCCAGCAGAAGATTCAGCGACTCGCCGAGAACGGCATCACCCAAAGGCTTTTTGTTTTGCTCCGCGCCCAGATGTGGCAGCAGGTCTGTGATGACCAGCTTGGGGTCTCCCTCATCCGCGCCGATGTTGACGGGGATAGTCTCTCCATTTTTCAGCGCCACCACGCCATGGAGCTCCATGGGGACGGTGGTCCACTGGTACTTGCGAATGCCGCCGTAATAATGGGTCTTGAAGTAGCACAGCTCGCTGTCCTCATACAGCGGGTTGGGCTTCAGGTCCAGCCGGGGCGAGTCGATGTGGGCGGCGGCGATCTGCGCGCCCTCGCTGAGAAACTTTTTCCCGATGCAGGCCAGATACACGCTCTTGCCGCGGTTGCGGAAGTACAGCTTGTCCCCGGCCTTCAGCTTCATGCCGCGGGCAAAGGGCTTGAAGCCGGCCTTTTCCGCCAACCGTACCAGCTCCGCCGCGCACTCCCGCTCGGTCTTACCCACGTCCAGAAACGCCTTGTAGTCCGTGCAATAGGACTCCATGGCATTTCCTTCTTTTGCGTCAAATTTATCGTAGCCGTTTTTCTTGCCGGAGAGCAACTTTTCCCGCAGCTCCTTCATCTTTTTATCCTCTGCCATTTGCCTTATCCTCCTTGATTTGCTCGATTAAACGGGCAAAGAAATCTCTTGCGGCCTCCCGAAACGCCTTCGGCGTCTCCGCGGTATTGCTCAGCTCCCTGCCGCACTTTTCGCGGAAGTAGTCATCCTGCTGCTGGGCGGAGACACGGAGGCGGGCGTACTTCTCGTCGATGCCGTCCCGCTCCATAATCCGCCGGACCCGCATCTCAATGGGCGACGTCACCGCCACGGTACAGTCGCACAGCTTGTCGAGGCCGGATTCAAAGAGATTGATGGCGTCCAGCGCGCAGAGCTTTCCCTCAAACGCGGCGATCCGCCGCTCCACTTCCGGCCGGAGAAACCGGAACACGATGTCGTTGAGCTGGTCCAGCCGGTCGGAATCGCCGAAGACCAGCTCGCCCAGAGCCTTACGGTTCAATGTCCCGTTGGGGTTGAAGACCTCTGTTCCAAAGGTTTCCGCAATGGCGCCGCGCAGCCCCGCGTCCGTGTTCAGCAGCTCATAATAAACCGCGTCGCAGTCCAGCGCTAGTCCACCCAGATCCTCCACGGCTTTCAGCGCGCTGGTTTTGCCCGCGCCGGTGCCGCCAGTGAGACCCAGAACGATACTCTCTTCCTCCACGTCCACCACATGGAACCCAGCCGCCTTTTTCAGCCGGTTGCCAATGGCCAGCCCCAGCCCCCGGTTGTCCGGGCACTGGGCCAGGATCTCCGTCACATCGCTCCCGTCAAAGGTCCGCAGCGCGTCAAACACCCGCTGGGCCTGGGACAGCTTGTCCCCGCTGCGCCCCAGGGTCTGGACATGTTGGGCGGCAAAGAGCGGGGCAAATTCGTCAAAGCAAATCACGCCGGAATTGGGCCCCACCCGACGCAAAATTTCCTGGGCAGATTTTTCCGCCGCGCCAGTGACCACGGTCACAGGAGCCTTGGGTGCGTAGTGCCGATATTTCATGCCCGGGGCCTTAGGCTGCTCTCCCGCACTCAGTGGCACGGTAACCGCCCGGTCTACCTCCACCGGGCCGATAATCTGCTCTAAATCCTCCAGGGGCAGTCCGCCGGGACGCAGCAGTCGGAGTGGCTCGCAGGTCAAATCCAAAATGGTGGATTCCACGCCTACTGTGCAGGGG
>JAEWYA010000201.1 GCA_023395775.1 Bacillota bacterium | reverse complement strand
CGGTGAGGGCGCTGAGATCGCCGGAGAGCGTCTCGTCGCATAGCCGCAGGAGGCAAAGCTCCGCGTCAGTTCGCCGGTTGGAGCTGTAATAGAGATCGGCGGTGGCCTGCTGCAAAGTCGTTGCCAGATACAAAAGCCGGCTGCCGGGCACGTCCTTTTCAAGCCCGTCCAGCGTGGCGGCGTCAAATCCGCCGGATAGCAGCGCCGCGCCCCCCTCCGGGGCCGTCCGGCGCAGCAGCAAATCGCGGGTCAGGGTGGATAGCTCGTTCAAAACGGCGCCCACGTCCTTGCCATCGGCGTACAGCTGGTTCATAAGCAGCAGAGCCGCCTTCGCGTCTCGCCGCAATACGCAGTCCATCAACTGGGCGGTTTGAAGATTGCCCGCTAAGCCCAGCACGTCCAGCACAGCGCGGGCGTCAATTACGCCGCCCGCCGCCGCACACTGATCGAGAAGAGACAGCCCGTCCCGCAGCGCGCCGTCCGCCAGACGGCTCAAAAGCTCCGCGCCGTCGGGCCGCAGGTCGATGGACTCCTGTTGGGCCACAAAGGAGAGACGGCGGCTCACGTCCTGGGGCGTAATGCGCTTGAAGGAATATCGCTGGCAGCGGGAGAGAATCGTGGCGGGGACCTTATGCAGCTCCGTGGTCGCTAAAATAAACATCAGGTGCTCCGGCGGCTCCTCCAGAATCTTCAAAAGGGCGTTGAACGCGGGAATGGACAGCATGTGGACCTCGTCCACAATATAGACCCGCTTTTTTACATTGGCGGGGGAGTAGATTGCCTCGTCCCGCAGGGCCCGAACCTGATCGACGCCGTTGTTGGACGCGGCGTCCAGCTCCAGTACGTCCAAAAACGTGCCATTTTCAATTCCCAGACAGCTTGGACACTGATTGCAGGGGTCGCCGTCCACCGGGTGCTCACAGTTCACCGCCTTGGCGAGAATTTTCGCGCAGGTGGTCTTGCCGGTGCCCCGGGTGCCGGTGAAGAGGTAGGCGTGGGACGTGCGGCCTTCCGCCACCTGACGCTTCAGCGTTTCGGTGATATGGGACTGGCCGATGACGTCGGAAAACGTCTTGGGCCGCCACTTGCGGTACAGTGCCTGATACATCCCCGCATCTCCTTTCAATAAACAAAACAAGTCCTCCGTTTGCAGCCACGGAACCGGCGTCCTCGCGGCACATGGAACATCCCGCACGATGCTGCTCGGTTCCCCGCCTGACATGGTTAGCGGGCGTCCATTGCGCGAGACCGGCTCCGCGGCTGCAAGCGGAGGATTTGATTCAGAACGCTCTTATTCTACTATAAACTTTTCAAATTATCAACTGGAATCTGCCGGGAACAGAGCAAATTTTCCTGAACCGGCATTTTACAGCAGCTCCAGCAGAAACCGGGTGGCCTGTTCCATGGCCGCCGCGGCCTTTTTGATCGGGAACATCTGGAACACATGCCACATGTCCGCCCACACCTCCAGTCGGCACTCCACGCCTGAAGACAGCATGGCGTCCCGAAGCCGCTCCGCGTCGGAATAGAGAATTTCGTGAGTGCCCACCTGAATGAGCGTGGGCGGAAAGCCTGAAAAGTCTCCGAACAGGGGGGAGAGACTGGGGTCCCGCAGGTCATGGTTCCCGGCGTACACAGCCCGGACGCCGTGTATATACTCCGCCGTCAAAATGGGGTCGATCTCCGAGCGCTCCGTGTAGGACGGACCGGAGGCGGTCATATCCGTCCAGGGGGACATCAGAATCAGCGCTGCCGGCAGCATCCGCCCGGCGGCTTTGAGCCGGTGGCACAGCACCAGCGCCAGATTGCCTCCCGCACTGTCCCCGGCCAGGACCACATCCCGGGCCCCGTACCCCAGCTGCATCAGATAGTTCCAGGCCCGCAGCCCATCCTCCACCGCCGCGGGATAGGGGTGCTCCGGGGCCAGACGGTACTCGAAGGTCAATACATCGTAGCCGGTAGCCTTCGTCAGCTTGGAGGCCAGAACCTTGGAGTATCCCAAGGTTCCGCTGGTGTATCCGCCGCCGTGGCAGTACAGCACGGCGCGCCTGCGCCGGTGGGGCCGCCGCAGGCGCATCCACGCAGCGGGCATACCGGCAAGATCGAATTGCTCCCAGCTCATGTCCGCCATGTCGGCGGTGAGATTGCCCAAAAGCTCCTGGTTCCGGCGCTGCTTTTCAAGCTCCTCCAAGGTTTGCGCCTCCGGCGTCCCGGCGCTGTGAAGGGCCTTCAGCACCCGCATGGCGGGGGCCAGACGGCGGGTCTCGGCGAATTTTCGCTGCTGGGCGAGAGCGCCCTTCAGCACTTTGCGGGACTGATCCATGGCGGGGCCTCCTTTAAGGTTTGATGGGCTTATATAATCATGCTGCACCGGACAGCCGCTTATACTTGTCGGCATATAACATCACGGTATCACGGTTTATCCCAGTGTACCATATTATTTCTCAATTTGTCCATGCCCGCTGGAGTGTTGACAGCATGGAAGCCGGCCATTCGGAGTCAAGCGTACGGAGCTTTATTCCAATCCTTTTATAAGCAAAGAAAAACACTCCAGCAGTTTCTCTTTTAAGTCCAGGTCCGGGTATCTGATCAGCCATTCATAGGTAAGCCCCCGAATGGACGTTACAAGCTGAAATACGACTTTATCAACCATAAGATCTGATCTGAATTCGCCCGTTTGAATGCCCGTCTCCAATAATTCCTGAAAAACTCTGTAGAGATCCCTGCCTTCATTGAGCAGCGCGCCTGTTAAGGCCGTGCCGTCCAGTTGAATCCGATAGACGTTTTTAGTCAGCACATAACCAACCTTATGTGTAATGCAGTCGGCAATTCCCCCTACTAAGGAGAGCAGTACGTCGCAAGTTGAGGCGGTGGTTGCATTAGGAACAAGAAAAGATCTGTAATCCAAATCCAGTTCGCGTACATAGTCCGAGATCAGGCACACAAGCAAAGCATCCTTTGAATCAAAGTGAACGTAAAAGGTTCCCTTTGATACCTCCGCCTTTTTTACAATGGCGTCCACACTGACTTGATCAAATCCGTTTTCTCGGAATAATTCATCTGCACTATGGCAGATTTTCTTCCTTGTTCGTGTGGATCTCAGTTTATTTCCGTTTATTTTGTCTTCCATAAATTTTCTCCGCAAATAAAAAGTGAATGAATTAATTCATTATTATATATGCTGCTTATTTAGAATGCAAGCTTTTGAACTCATCGGTTCCTTAGCCTTACTCCTGTCGGGCTCCTTGCTATTTCGTTCCGCCTTTTTTGCACAGGGGGAAATGAAACGTAGAAAAAATGACGGGGCGCGAAAGGCGGACAATGCGCATCTTTGTGCAAAAAGGGAAATTTCAAGTGTCAGCAAAAATTTGCTTTACTTTGATAACAGGATGAAGTATTATGGGCTTACTAAACTGTCCGACATAGGCGGACAACGGAGGGACATATGGAGCTGGAACTGGGAATATTGAAACCGCAGGAGTTGCTTTCGCTGCGCCTGCGTCTGCTGTATGAAAAAGCTGGATGCTGCAAGTATCATGTGGGCCGATTTGAGGAATACAGCCTGTATCAGGAATATCGCCGGTTCCTATCCAGTGAGCAGGTTCTTACCTTTACAGACCTTGACGGGCGGCTGCTGGCCATGAAGCCGGATGTGACGCTGTCCATCGCAAAAAACGCGCAGCCGGAGCCGGGGGAGTGCAAGCGCTACTACTACACGGAAAACGTTTACCGTCCCAGTCAGGAAAGTCACACCTTTCAGGAGATCGGTCAGACGGGGCTTGAGTACATCGGCGCGCTGAACGACGAGATCGAGGCGGAAGTCCTGTTGCTGGCCCTGAACAGTTTGGCGTTGGCGGGACCGGATTTTGTGCTGGACCTGAGTCACATGGCCTTCGAGGCGGGACTGCTGGACGCGGTGGGGGCGCCGGAGTCTGTCCATTCAAAACTGCTTGGCTGCATCCGGGATAAAAACGCCCATGAGCTGCAAAAGGCTGCCTCCGGCGCGGGACTTTCATCCCAGGGGGCGGACGCGCTGTGCTCCCTGATTACATTGTCGGGCCCGTGGAAAACCGTTTTGAGCAAGGCGGAGCCGCTGGCGCTGAACGCGTCCATGGGGGCGGCGCTGACGGAACTGAAAACGGTGTGCCAAATGCTGGAGGAGCGGGGCGAGGCGGAGAAGCTGAAACTGGATCTGTCCCTTGTCAACGATATCAGCTATTATAACGGCGTGGTGTTCCAGGGATATCTTGCGGGAATTCCCCGGGCCATTCTGCGGGGCGGGCGGTATGATCCGCTGGCGGAGCAGTTTGCGCCCGGCGCGCGGGCGATCGGCTTTGCGCTGTATCAGGATGAACTTCAGAGGCTGGAGACGGGGGAGCCGCCGGTGGAAAAGTCCGCCGGGGAAAAGGTGATGCTGAACGTGGCGCTGCCTAAGGGCCGGCTGGGCGACAAGGTGTACGACCTACTCTCCGGCGCAGGATACGGCTGCCCAGGGGGATACGCCGACAGCCGCAAGCTGGTGGTGGAAAACCCGTCGGCGGGCATCCGCTATTTTCTGGTAAAGCCCAGCGACGTGGCAATTTACGTGGAGCATGGCGCGGCGGACATCGGCATCGTGGGAAAGGACATTTTGAAGGAGTCCGGCGCGGATGTATATGAGCTACTGGATACGGGTCTTGGCAAGTGCCGGATGTGCGTGGCGGGGCCGAAGGACTTTGTGGACGACCCCGGCCGGACGCTGCGCGTGGCGACCAAGTTTGTGGGCATTGCCAAGGCATATTATGCGGCCAAGGGCCGGGATATCGACATCATCAAACTCAACGGCTCCATCGAGCTGGCCCCGATTCTGGGACTCAGCGATGTGATTGTGGATATTGTGGAGACCGGGACGACGCTGAAGGAAAACAGCCTGAAGATCATAAAGGAATTTATGCCCATCTCAGCCCGATTTATCGCTAACAAGGCCAGCTACCAGTTTAAAAACAAGGAAATTACCGATCTGCTGCGAAAACTTTCGGAGGTGACGGAGAGTGATTCGGCTCTTTGATTTTGATAAGGTTCCCATATCGGAAATTTTGACCCGGGGGATTCTCGGAGAGGAGAACGTGGACGCGGCGGTGGACGCTGTTCTGGCCGCCGTGCGGACTGAGGGCGACGCGGCGCTGCGAAGCTATGAAAAGCAGTTCGACGGCGCGGAGCTGGACGGCCTTTTTGTGACGGAGGCGGAACTGGACGCAGCAGAGGCGCAGGTGGACCCAGAACTTTTGGAAACGCTTCGTCAGGTGGCGGAGAACATCCGCGCGTTCCACAGCCGCCAGACCCACAACGATTTTGTTCTCACCGACAAGCCGGGCGTCGTTATGGGGCAGAGATACACGCCCATCGAGTCCGTGGGCGTCTGCGTGCCGGGAACGCCGGTGGCGTTTCCCTCCACCGTCCTGATGGACGTGATCCCGGCGAAGATTGCGGGCGTGCGGGAGATCATTATGGCAACGCCACCCGCGCCGGACGGGACCATCGCCCCGGCGGCTCTGGCGGCGGCGAAGATCGCGGGGGCCACGAAGGTTTTGAAGTGCGGCGGCGCTCAAGCGGTGGCCGCCATGGCCTACGGGACGGAGAGCGTGCCGAAGGTGGATAAGATCGTGGGCCCCGGCGGAGTGTATGTAGCCGCGGCGAAGCGGAAGGTGTTCGGCCTTGTCAGCATTGACATAATCGCCGGTCCCAGCGAAATTCTGGTGCTGGCGGACGGAAAGTCCGACCCCAGATGGGTGGCGGCGGATATGCTCAGTCAGGCGGAGCACGACAAGCTTTCCTCCGCCGTGCTGGTGACGGACAGCCGGGCGCTGGCGGAGGCTGTCCGGGATGAGCTGGAGGTCCAATTGGAGACGCTGCCCCGGAGGGAGGTGGCCCGGGCCTCCATCGACAACAACGGGAAGATCATCCTCACGGATTCGCTGGAAAAGGCGGTGGAGGCCGCCAACTGTATCGCCCCGGAGCATCTGGAGCTATGCGTAGATGATCCGTTTGCGCTGCTGCCCCGCATCCGCAATGCAGGGAGCGTGTTTCTGGGCCGAAACGCCCCGGAGGCGCTGGGGGACTATTTTGCCGGGCCAAACCACACCCTGCCCACCTCGGGCACGGCGCGGTTTTCAAGCCCTCTCAGCGTGGACGATTTTGTGAAAAAGTCCAGCTTTTTATACTATACGGGGGAGGCCCTGCAAGCCGTGTCCTCGCGGGTCCAGAGCTTTGCCCGACAGGAGGGCCTGGAGGCCCACGCCCGTGCCATCGCGGTGCGGGAGAAACGCAGCGGAAAGGGGAGTGCGCAATGAGCCGTTTTATTTCCCGCGAGGCGGGCCGATTGGAGCCCTATATCCCCGGGGAGCAGCCGGTGGATATGCAGTATATCAAGCTGAATACCAACGAAAGCCCGTTCCCGCCCTCACCCAAGGTGGTGAAGGCCGTTTCACAGGCGGAGCTTTTGAAGCTGAACCTCTATTCGGACCCCACCTGCGGCCGGCTGACCCGCGCCATCGCCCACCGGTATGAACTAAAACCGGAACAGGTGCTGGCAGGCAACGGGTCCGACGAGCTGCTCTCCTTCGCATTCCGGGCGTTTTGCGGCGAGGGAAAAGGCGTGGCGTTTCCGGATGTGTCCTATGGCTTTTACAAGGTTTGGACCGCGTTTTACGGTGTTGAAGCCAACGTTGTCCCCCTGAAGGCGGACTTCACCATTGATGCGGACGATTACATGGACTATTCTGGGACTATCCTCCTCGCCAACCCCAACGCCCTCACCGGCGTGGAACTGCCCGCCGCCCAGATTCAACGCCTGCTGGAGGCGGATCCGAACCGGGTGGTGATCGTGGACGAGGCGTATGTGGATTTCGGCGGGGAGAGCTGTGTCCCCCTTTTGTACCGGTATGATAATCTGCTGGTGGTCCAGACCTTCTCAAAGAGCCGGAACCTTGCCGGCGGACGGCTGGGCTTTGCGCTGGGAGCGCCGGACCTGATTGCGGACCTGAACCGGGTGAAATACAGCTTCAACCCCTATAATGTGAACCGCCTTTCCATTCTGGCGGGCGCTGCGGCTATGGAGGACGAGGCGTATTTTCAGAAGTGTACCGCCGCCATCCAAAAGACCCGG
Organism: Bacillota bacterium; assembly: GCA_023395775.1. Taxonomy (GTDB): domain Bacteria; phylum Bacillota; class Clostridia; order Oscillospirales; family Oscillospiraceae; genus Oscillibacter. The sequence continues at coordinate 4,064 of JAEWYA010000201.1, read as the reverse complement.
GCTTGGACAGCCAAAGCGCTGGAGGAACTGGGCTTTACCGTCCTGCCCTCCAAGGCAAATTTCATCTTTGCCGCGTCGAAGAGCTTTCCAAACGGCGAACTGTATCGGAAACTCAAGGAAAACGGAATCCTGGTGCGTTGGTTTGACCAGGACCGCATCCGGAATTTTTACCGCATCACCATTGGGTCCGGGGAGCAGATGGAACGGATGGTGGAGGAGATCAAAAAACTGTTGGGGGAGATGTGAGCCATGCGCCGAGCGGAGATCGTGAGAAACACCAACGAGACGAAGATCGAGCTGAGCCTGGAACTGGATGGGACGGGAAAATCCCAGATCGACACCGGCTGCGGCTTTTTGAACCACATGCTGACGCTGTTTGCCTCCCACGGGCGGTTTGATCTGAATCTTGTCTGCCGGGGCGACACGGATGTGGACGATCACCACACCGTGGAGGATATCGGTATCGCTCTGGGCCAGGCATTTACGAAAGCGCTGGGGAATAAGCGGGGCATCGCCCGGTACGGGCAGTTCCTGCTCCCCATGGACGAGACGCTGGTGCTGTGCGCCGTGGACCTCTCCGGCCGGGACTTCCTGGGCTGGGGGCTGGACCTGCCCGCCCAAAAGGTGGGTACGTTTGATACGGAGCTGGGCAAGGAGTTCTGGGTGGGCTTTGTGCGCCAGTGTCCCTGTGCGCTCCATTTCCGTCAGCTTTCCGGTGAGAATACCCACCACATTTTGGAGGCCGCGTTCAAGGGCGCGGGTCGGGCGCTCCACATGGCGGTGGGTATGGACCCGGAGCGGGCCGGGGAAATTCCAAGCACGAAAGGGACGCTGTGATATGATCGCGATTGTGGACTACGGGGTAGGAAACCTGTTCTCTTTGGCCTCCAGCCTGAAATCGCTGGGTTTTTCACCGGAGGTGACGGCGGACCCGGACCGTCTTCGGGCAGCAGAACGTATGATTCTCCCGGGTGTAGGCGCGTTTGGCGACGCGAAAGCGAAGCTGGACGCCACGGGGCTGGTGCCCGTTTTGCGGGAAGAAAGCCAGAAAAAGCCGCTTCTCGGTATTTGCCTTGGGATGCAGCTGCTGTTTGACAAGGGCTTTGAATACGGCGAGCACGACGGACTGGGCCTTATCTCCGGCGTGGTGGACAGCCTGAAGCCCGATTTGAACGATCAGTCGCTGAAGGTGCCCCATATGGGTTGGAACAGTCTGCGTATCCGGCGGGACGACCCCCTGTTCGAGTATTTTCAGGACGGAGAATACGTCTACTATGTACACGGCTTTTACGCGAAAAGCTGCGCCGACAGCATCCTTGCCGTCTCGGACTACGGCGGTGTGGCCGTCCCCGGCGCGGTGCGCCGGGGCAGCGTCTGGGGCACCCAGTTCCACCCGGAGAAATCCGGGGACGCGGGACTGCGGCTGCTCAAAGCGTTCGGAGAGCTTTAAGGTAGGCTGCAAATTACGGCGCGGTTTTCAATGCCGCGGGCGCAAGCGGCCTGCGGCAGACGCCCGCGTGAAAGGAATCTTGATTTGAGCGCCGAAGGGCGCGGGGAGGTTTTTATGCAGATTTTTCCCGCCATTGACCTGCGGGACGGCAAGGCCGTCCGGCTGCTGCGGGGGGATTACGACCGGATGACTGTCTATTCCGCCCAGCCCTGCGGCGTTGCCCGCCGATTCATCCGGGCGGGGGCGAGGCAATTGCACATTGTCGATCTGGACGGCGCGAAGGACGGACGGCCCAGCATGGCCAACTGGGTGGAGATTGAGGCGCTGGTGCAGCAGGGCCACGCATTCATTGAGGTGGGCGGCGGCATCCGGACAGAGGAGGGCATCCGAAAGTATCTGGAGCTGGGCGTAGACCGCTGTATTTTAGGGACCACCGCTGTGGAGGATTTTACCTTTACAGAGCGGATGGCCCGGCGGTATCGGGAGAAGCTCGCCGTGGGCGTGGATGCACGGGACGGCAAGGTGGCTACCAACGGATGGCTGAAAACCAGCGATACGGACAGCTTTGACTTCTGCCGCCGCCTGCGGGACGCAGGAGTGCAGACCGTCATCTACACGGATATCTCTAGGGACGGAGCCCTCTCCGGAACGAACCTGGAGGCCTACCGCCGTCTGGCGGAGCTGGAGGGCCTGGATATCGTGGCCTCCGGCGGCATCAGCGATCTTCTGGAGATTCGGGCGCTGAAGGAGATGGGAACTGCCGGGGCGATTTTGGGCAAGGCGATCTACGACGGAAAGCTGGACCTGGGCATGTGCCTGGACGCGGCGGGAGACCGCCGGGACGAGTCCGACGACGAGCCGCCTCTATTTTAAAGATTCCAGGCTGGCGCCTGAAAGGAGAGAGGACCATGCTGGCGAAGAGAATCATCCCCTGCCTCGACGTGAAGAACGGGCGGGTGGTCAAGGGCGTGAATTTCGAGGGCCTGAAGGATATGGCGGACCCAGTGGATATGGCCCGGTTTTACAACGACTCCGGTGCGGATGAGCTGGTATTTTACGACATCACCGCCTCATTCGAGGGACGGGAGCTGTTCACGGACGTGCTGCGCCGGGTGGCCTCCGAAATTTTTATTCCCCTGACCGTGGGGGGCGGCATCCGGAATCTGGACGATTTTGACCGGGTGCTGAAATGCGGCGCGGACAAGGTCAGCGTCAACTCCGGGGCCATCGCCGACCCCGGCATTATCACCGCGGCGGCGAAAAAGTACGGCGACCAGTGCGTGGTGCTCTCCATGGATGTGAAACGGGTGGACGGACAGTTCCGTCTGTTTGCCAAGGGCGGCCGGGAGGATACCGGCATCGACGCCATGGACTGGGCTGTACGGGGCGTCCAAAGCGGCGCGGGGGAGATCGTGCTGAACTCCATCGACACCGACGGGGTGAAGCAGGGCTTCGATCTCGAAATGCTGGACGCGCTGGCCGGCAGAGTGGATGTGCCTGTCGTCGCCAGCGGCGGCGCGGGAAAAATGGAGGACTTTAGGAAACTTTTTACCCATCCGGGAATCGACGCAGGACTGGCGGCCTCCATTTTCCACACAAGACAGGTGGATATCCGGGAGCTGAAGCGCTGGCTGCGAACCCGGGGCGTAGAGATGAGAATTTAAGACGACGCCGCGCAAAGAGGGGAGATTGTGATAAATGGAATTGAAATTTGACGAAAAGGGCCTGATTCCCGCCATTGTGCAGGATCACTACACGAAAGAAGTCCTGACGCTGGCGTATATGAACCGGGAGAGTCTGGCCATCACCATCGACGAGCGGCGGACCTGCTTTTTCAGCCGCAGCCGCCAGGAGCTGTGGCGCAAGGGCGAGACCTCCGGCAATGTTCAGCATGTGGTTTCCATTACGGCAGACTGCGACTGCGACGCGCTGGTGGTGGAGGTAGTGAAGGATGGACCGGCCTGCCACACCGGGGCGGAGAGCTGCTTTTTTAACCGGTTGTACCTTTCCGATGAGCTGAAGCAATTCAGCTACGAGGGCCTGTATGAGCTCATCAAAGGCCGCAAAACGGAGCCGAAGGAGGGCAGCTACACCACTTACCTCTTTAATAAAGGTACGGACAAAATTTTAAAAAAAGTGGGAGAGGAATCCACCGAGGTGATTCTTGCCGCCGCCAAGGGTGATAAAGAGGAGACGGTTTTTGAGATTGCCGATGTATGCTATCACATTCTGGTGCTGATGGTACAAATGGGGATTTCCGTGAAGGATATCACGGCCGAGCTTGAAAAACGTCATGTGGTGGACCACAAGGTCAAACAGGAGCGGATGCAATGAAGCTGAATGCCAAGGTTTCCTCCGTTCACACGCACTCCACCCTGTGCGACGGGAGAAACACGCTGGCTGAAATGGCCTCGGCGGCATACGCCGCCGGCGTCCGGTATTTCGGCGCGTCGGGCCACTCTCACACGCCGGCGCCCTCGGATGACGGCTGCGTGCTGGATGCGGACCTGAGCGCCTATCGGGCCGAGGTCCTGCGCCTGCGGGAGGAGTATGCCGGACGGATGGAGGTGCTCCTTGGCATTGAGTGGGACAGCCAGTCGGACGGTGTTCGCGG
>JAEWYA010000176.1 GCA_023395775.1 Bacillota bacterium | reverse complement strand
TACCCAGACGGCCCACAACGCCCATCATGTCGGGGCTGGCGACCACCACGTCATAATCAAACCAGTTCTCCTGCTGGATCTTCTGAACCATGTCCATCTCGCCCACAAAGTCGGCGCCGGCGGCCTTGGCGGCCTCGGCCTTGTCGCCCTTGGCGAAGACCAGCACGCGCTGGGTCTTGCCGGTGCCATGGGGCAGGACGATGGCGCCGCGGACCTGTTGGTCGGCGTGGCGGGAGTCCACGCCCAGCTTCACATGGAGCTCGACGGTCTCGTCAAATTTGGCGGTAGCGGTTTCCACTACCAGGCCCATGGCATCGTTGGTGTCGTACAGGACATTCTTGTCAATCTTCTTGACGCTGTCCTGATATTTCTTGCCTCTAAACATTCTCTTGCTTCCCCCTTACTCGCCCACGACGACGCCCATGGAGCGGCAGGTGCCCTCGATCATGCTCATGGCGCTTTCCAGGGTGGCGGCGTTCAGATCGCGCATCTTGATCTCGGCGATCTTCTGAATGGACGCCTTGGAGATGGTCGCCACCTTGGTCTTGTTAGGTACGCCGGAGGCCTTTTCAATGTTGCACTCCTTCTTGATCAGGACCGCCGCCGGGGGCGTCTTGGTGATGAAGGAGAAGGAGCGGTCTGCGTACACCGTGATGACAACGGGGATAATCATACCCATGTCGTTCTTGGTGCGCTCATTGAACTCCTTGGTAAATGCGGCAATGTTGACACCGTGCTGACCCAGAGCGGGGCCGACGGGGGGGGCGGGAGTTGCTTTGCCCGCGGGAATCTGCAGTTTTACATAACCGGTAATTTTCTGTGCCACTTTAGTAGCACCTCCTGTTTAAAATGTGGTGGCGGCCATACGGCCTCCTTTGGCGGGACGTTTTCAGTCCCTCCCACTTGTGTCGGACGCTTGTCCGGTCTCTCAGTCCGTGAGCTCCAGCTGGTCCAGTTCCAGTTCCACGGGGGTTTCCCGCCCGAACATGGAGACCATAACGGAGACGCGGTTTTTCTCGGGTTCAATCTCTTCCACGATACCGGTAAAGCTGGACAGGGGACCGTCCACAATCTTCACATGGCTGCCCACGGCATACTTTACTTCGATCTCATGCTTCTCCATACCCATGGCCAGGACCTCTTCCTCCGACAGGGGAATGGGCTTGTTGCTGGCTTCGCCGACAAACCCGGTCACGCCGCGTATGTTCCGCACCAGATGCCACGTATCGTCCGTCATGACCATTTTGATCAGCACATAACCGGGAAACACCTTCCGCTCCACGTCCTTGGAAGCGCCGGAGTCGGTGATCTCCGTGACCGTCTCCAGAGGGATCTCGATTCTGAGAATCATGTCCTCCATGTTGCGGCCGGTCACAAACTTTTCAATGCTGGTCTTGACTGCGTTTTCATAGCCGGAATAGGTATGGATCACATACCATTTCGCGCTCTCTGTCATCACTCGCCCCTTAGCCCAGGAAATTGACGAGCAGCTGGACGCCGTTGACCAGAACATAATCGAAGACCCAGATACATACGCCGATGAGCAGGGAACATAGCAGCACGGTACCCGTATCCTTGACCACGGTCTTGCGGTCGCTCCAGACAATCTTCTTCAATTCGCTTTTCATTTCCCGGAACCAACGGGTCCGGTCTTTCTTCTTCGCTTCTTCTGCCATTCCTACACGCCCTTTCTTATCGTTCGGTCCAAATCACTTGGTCTCGCTGTGGAGCGTATGCTTCTTGCAGAAGGGGCAATACTTGTTCAGCTCAATCTTGTCCGGGGTATTCTTCTTGTTCTTCATGGTATTGTAGTTTCTCTGCTTGCACTCGTTGCATCTCAGGGTCACTTTTACACGCATCTAACGGCACCTCCTTATTATTGGCCTCCTGTCCGGCTTGAGCCGGGGAAGCCGACTGCCTCCCTGCCCTCAAAAGCGGCATCTGCCCCGCGCGAAAAGCGAAAACGCGCGTGACAATTAAGCCCTTTTTCACAGGTAAGTAAGATTTTAACAGAAACAAGAGAGAGAGTCAACCTTTTTTCGAAGATTTTTAAAGCTTTCTCACGGATTTTTCTTAAATGTGAGATATCCCTCCAAAATCAGCGCCGCCGCCACGGCATCCACGGTTTTTTTCCGCTTTTTTGCGTTTTGTCCGTTGTTCATCAAAATCCGGTGGGCGTCGATGGTGGTCCGCCGCTCATCCCAGAGGATGACGGGAAGGCCCACGCTCTCCCGCAGCAGCGCCGCCATGGACTCCGCCTTCTCCGCCCGGGGGCCCAGCGACCCGTCCATATTTTTGGGATAGCCAAGGACCAGCTCCTCCACAGCGTATTCCTCCGCCAGCTTTTTCACACCCTCCGCCACCTGCTCCGGGCGGTAGGCGTTGATGACGGTGGTGGTCCCGGCCATAAAGCCGGTGGGGTCGGAGATGGCAATGCCGGTGTGGGCGTCGCCGTAATCAATGGCCATGATGCGCATAGTTTTTATCCTCCAACTCTAAGTCCATAATATTAAATAATACCACAGTTTGCTCCCATGTGCAAAGCACGGAAGCCGTCAGCCGTTCAGCCGTTGGGCCAGCAGAGGAAGAATCTTCTCCACGCACTGATCCCGGAACGCCTCCGCTACCTCTGGGTCATCGAAGTCGCCGTAGGCGCGGTCCAGGTAAAACGTCGTTACAATGTACCGCCCATCCCGGATGTACAGGGCAAACCGCCAATGGTTTTTTTCACAGGGTGCCTGGGTCCACGCTTCGTCTACCAACCCGGTCTCCACTGGGACTCCCCCACCTGTCCAATAGACCTCCGAAAGCCCATAGTACCAGTTCTCCTGCAGCGCGTCAAATGCCATATCCGTCGTCCACGCGAGGGGAAATCGGTAGCACACAGTATTCAGTTCGACCTGTGACCCGGTCTCCACATCATCCGCATACTCCCACTCCCGAATCTCGTCGGCAACAACACCTGTCATAGTCCATTCGTGGCGGGTCTCTCCCCAGATCGCATTCTCTCCGGTCAGACCCCCGCGAACCTCCTCCAGCCGCACCGCCGGAAAATCCGTCGCCCCCTCCGGCAGAGGATGAACGTCATCCCGGTACTCATGAGCCGTTTGCGCGATCAAAGCGGCAACCAGCAGAAGCCACAGCGGCAGCTTCCAATAAGCCGTCAGTGCGTAGTGCCGATGGGCGGCGCGGTAGTCCGCGTGGTGATCCAGCGGTTCCCCGCCCGCCAGCCGCTTTCGCAGCCGCCGGATATTCCGCCAGTGGCGCAGGCTGTTCTGCAGTTCCAATACATAAAAAAGAAACCAGTAAACGTCCGTGACGTTCCCGTTCACCAGATAGTCGAACCGCCGGTGGGAATATAGGTACGTCCAAACCTGAAAGCCAGCCAATGCAAGGAAGACGGCCAGCATGATCCAAAAGCCCCAGCAACTTCCCCTGTGAAGCTTCCGGAGGGACGCCGCCTGTTCCATGGGGTCGGTGTGCAGCTCCGGTACAGTGGCGTTCTCGTCGGTCTGGAAAATGTAGTAGTACACCGGGTTCCAATTAGTCCTCTCCCGATTCAGCGCCGCGAAATGCCAGCCGCAGGAGTCGTACAGCGCCAACTCGTCCTCCGTCAGCTCCCGGGACAGCACATCCATGCGGTAGCGGGTTTTGTGGGACGTTTCCCGCCTGAAATAGGCTGACCATCTGCCGAAATGGTCGATGAACAGGCCCTGCTCCGCCATATCGGAAAACCAGCTCTCGTTGCGGTCCAGATCGCAGATGTCGTCCAGCATCCATTTGCGGACGCAGAGATTTTCCTTCTCTTCCCCACGCTCTACTTGGTCAGCCATTTTGTGTCCTCCCTCCACCGCTCCTGGTCGTCCAGCATGGAGCGAAGCCGCTCCGTCTCCGCCCGCAGGGCCACCCGGCCCGTCTCTGTGATGGCGTAAGTCTTCCGCCGCCCATCGTCACTGACGATCTCGATCATTTTCTCGCTCTCCAGCCGGGTCAGGACGCCGTACAAAGTCCCCGGCCCCATCAGCACCCGGCCCCGGGATGCCTGCGTCACCGCCGCCATGAGCTGATAGCCGTGGCTGGGCACCGTCAGCGTCAGCAGAATATAATACATGGCCTCGGTCATCGGTCCGACTGTACCCATCGGCTCCCTCCTTTTTATATCGCGTCACGATATATCGCATGGCATAACATTAATCCATCACAGGCTTTCTGTCAATACAATTTGTGATGATTTTCACGTTTGAGACGTCCGAAAAGCACGCGCGCACCGGGGAAAGTCCCCGGTGCGCACGCGTATATTCAATTTAGTAGAGTCTGCCCGGTCACTCCACCACAATTCCCTTTTCGGCAAACGCGCTCAGAAGCCGCTCCATGTCGGAGGGGATGGTGATGGGCTCGCCGCAGGCCTTGATGGCATTGGCCACGTCCTTGAGGCCGTTGCCGGTGACCACACTCACCACCGTGTCATTCTTTCCCAGCACGCCCTGTTCGCACAGCTTCTTCACACCCGCCGTACCGGTGACGCCCGCGGGTTCGCCGAATACGCCGCAGGTGCGGCCCAGCAGCTTCTGGGCCGCCATGATCTCCTGGTCGGAGACGTTCACCACGATGCCGTTGGATTCCCGAATCGCCATCAGCGCCTTGTCCGCGTTCCGGGGCACGCCCACGGCGATGGAATCCGCGAGGGTGTTCTCCTCCATGGTGCGCCACGGCTGATTCTCCGCAATGGCACGGTTCAGCGGGCAGCAGCCCTCCGCCTGCGCCGAGATCAGCCGGGGGAGCCGGTCAATGAAGCCGATGGCATACAGGTCCTTCAGGCCCTTCCAAACACCCGCGATGGTGCAGCCATCACCCACGGAGATGGCCAGATAGTCCGGTACCTGCCAGTTCAGCTGCTCCATGATCTCCAGAGAGACCGTCTTCTTTCCCTCGGACAAATAAGGGTTGATGGCAGCGTTTCGGTTATACCAGCCCCATTTGTCGATGGCCTGCTTGGAAAGCTCAAACGTATCCTCGTAGCTGCCCTCCACGGAGATGACGGTGGCCCCGAAGGTCATCAGCTGGGCCACTTTTCCCTTGGGCGCGCGGGACGGGACAAAGATATAGGTTTTAAGACCTGCCGCAGCCGCGTTGCCGGCCAGGGATGAGGCGGCGTTTCCGGTGGAGGAGCAGGCGATGACCTTCGCCCCCGCCTCCCGGGCCTTGGCCACCGCCATGGCGGAAGCCCGATCCTTTAGGGACGCGGTGGGATTCTGGCCGTCGTCCTTCACCCAGAGCTGCTTGAGTCCCAGCAGTCCCGCAAGGCGCGGCTCCTCATAGAGAGGGCTGTTTCCCACCCGCAGTGGGGTATTTTCCGTGGTCTCCTCGATGGGCAGCAGCTCCCGATAGCGCCACATGGTCATGTCCCGTCGGGCGGCCAGCTTTTCACGGGTCAGTTGGGTCTTGATATAGTCATAATCATAGACAATGTCCAGAATACCGCCGCATTCACAGGTGGTCAGATCCGGAACAGCCTCATAAGTCCTGCCGCACCTGACGCACTTGCCGTATTTCACATGTTTCATGTTTCGGTTCCCCTTTATGTATTAAGTTTTGCCGGGTTTTCCTCTTCCTCCCGCAGGTTTTCCAGCGCCACCCGCGCAGCCTCCACCACGAACGCGGAGAAGGTACAGTCCTTTCCCCGTATAGCCTCCTCTACCTCATCAATCAGGTCGTTCGGAAAGCGGATACTTTTATTGGTGGTTGGCGGAATTTTAGGAATCTGAAAATATTTCATAGCACACCTCGCAAAGCATATTGTAATACACATCGTATGACAATGTGCATTTTTATATCGCATTGCAATCGTGCTACGTTCGTGCTACAATCCCAAAAAGAGGTGATTTTCGTGGAGAATCTTCCCAAGTACTACATTACCCTTTTCAATGCGGTATCGAAGGCCATCGACGCACTGGACGCTTCGGACTTCAGCGCCGCAAGAGCATATCTGGTCCGGGGACAGCAGGAGGCGGAGGACGAGTACGTAACCGTCTGCGAGGAATCCGGCCTGACGCAATAAGCAACGGGGCGGGGCTGAAAGCCCCGCCCTGAGGCGTTTTTTATGGACTTACAGAGTCTTGAGAACGCCGGTGGCGTCATTGAACTCGTTAATGAGCTCATCCAGCTCCCCAGCCTGGGCGTGAACGGCGTCCCACGTATCCTTTGTATCGTACCACAGGGCGTTCAGATCCTGCACGGTGCGGCCCTGCTGCTCCACCCAGGTATAATACTTCAGGTTGTGGATGCGCTTGCGGTCTTCGTAGGTCAGCTCCAGCAGGTTGTCGGTCTTCAGCCCCAGCATGTGCAGGCTGTGGTCCACGGCGGCGTCCTTGGCGGAATAGGCGCCGTACTGCTCGTTGAGCTCCTGGATGCGGCTGCCGTACATAACGGCGGAGTCGGTGAGGACGGTACCCACCACGTCGTGTTCCGTCAGCTCGTAATACTTGGCCATCTTGATGCAGCAAAGAACGTTGGCGATGCCGGAGATACCCAGCCACGTCAGCTGCTCGATCAGCGCGTCATCCAGATGCAGCTC
>JAEWYA010000091.1 GCA_023395775.1 Bacillota bacterium | reverse complement strand
GCCCTGCTCTATCCCGCGCTGCTGATGCTGTTGATGTTGGTGGTGGTCGTGGTGCTGCTGGCCAAGGTGCTGCCGGTGTTCGATCAGGTGTTCCGCTCTCTGGGCGGGTCCATGACCGGGGTGGCCGGGGGACTCCTTCAGGTGGGACTTTGGCTGGACGGCGCACTTCCTGCGCTGTGCGTTTTGCTGGCGCTGGCGGCGTTGACCATAGCGGCCTTTGCCGCGTCGGACTCTTTCCGGGACCGCTGTTTGCGGAGCTGGAGAGCGAGACACGCCACCGCAGGCATCACCGGGAAGCTGACCTCCGCCCGGATGGCGCAGGCGCTGTCCATGGGCCTCAGGTCCGGCCTTCCCATGGAGGAATCCCTGGACATGGCGGCGGCGCTGCTGGAGGATGTCCCCGCCGCCCAAAAGCGGTGTCAGGACTGCCGTGTGAAGCTGGAGGCTGGCGCACCGCTGGCGGAGGCGCTGAAGGAGGCCGGGGCGTTTCCGCCGGTTTACTGCCGGATGCTGGCTCTGGGCGCCCGCAGCGGGTCCGCCGACACGGTGATGGAGGAGGTCGCCCGCCGCCTCTCCGACGACGGGGAAACGGCTTTGCAGACGCAGGTGGGCCGGGTGGAGCCGGTACTGACCATCGTGGGGTCACTGCTGGTGGGAATCATCCTGCTTTCCGCCATGCTGCCGCTGCTGAACATCCTGTCGGCCATTGGGTGAGCGCATGACGGGTGAAAAAACGAGATTTTCCGCCGCTCTGCGGGTCTTAGCGGTCCCAGCGGCTATGGCGCTGGCTGCGCTGGCGCTGACAACGGCGGTTGCAAATTTGTCGGACGGCAGCACCGCCGAGGGCCGCGACCGGTTGGAGGACGCCGTGCGCCGTGCGGCGGTGACCTGCTATGCAAGCGAGGGGATTTATCCCCCGACGCTTGCATATCTGGAGGAGCACTACGGGGTGCAGGTGGATAAGAGCCGGTATACCGTGTTCTACGAGGCTTTTGCGGAAAATCTGATGCCGGATATCACGGTGGTGGAAAACGAGGGCGCATGAGAGGAAACGGAAGACAACATCATATGGACGCCCTGTTCGTGCTTTTGAGCTTCGGCGTATTTGCCGTGTGCGTACTGCTGGTGCTGCTGACGGGGGCGGAGACTTACCGCGCCCAGACGGACCGGAACCAAAAAAGCTGGGAGTGGCGCACCGGTGCGCAGTATGTGGCGGCGAAGCTCCGCCATGGGGACGAGGCGGGGGCCGTCTCTTTTTCCGGCGGAGACGGAAAGCAATGGTACGACACGCTGAATTTGAAGGAGACTTACGACGGGCAGGAATACGTCACCGCCATTTACTATTACGATGGCTACATCCGGGAGCTGTTCACCGTGGAGGGCGGCGTGTATGCCCCGGAGGACGGCGAACCGGTGCTGGAGGCCCGGGGCCTGCGGTTTGGCTTAGACGGAAAGCTGGTGGAGGTGGCGTGTACCGACGCCGGAGGCGAGACGAGCCAGACGTTTCTGTCCCTCCGCAGCGGAGAGGGGGCGGGCGCATGAGAGGCAAAGCTCCTCTTGCGCTGATGGAGCAGCTGGTGATGGTGCTGGTGTTCGCCCTGGCGGCGGCTCTGTGCGTCCAGGCGTTCGCAGTATCCAACCGGATATCCGAAACCGCCGCCGCCCGGGACCGGGCGGTGCAGATCGCGCAGAGCGCGGCGGAGATTATGAAAAGCTGCGGCGGAGACATGGCGCAGGCCCAGAGCGCCGCCATGGATCGGTTGGGCGGTCAACGATCCCAGGGCGTCTGGTATGTCCTCTACGACCGGGACTGGAACGAGGTATCGGACGATGGCTCGAAAGAAGCCGCCTACCGTTTGGAGGGGCTGCCGGATTCCGACGGGGGGCTGCCGAAAGGGGAGATTCGGGTGTCTGAGGAGAACGGAGAGACGCTGATCTCCCTCCTCGTGGCTTGGCAGGAGGTGAGCGGTCATGCGTGAGCGCGGGAAAGTTTGGTTTTCTCCGCCGATGGTGGGGGGCAGCTCTCTGCTGATCATTTTCGCCGTGCTGTGCCTGACGGTACTGGCCATGCTGAGCCTTTCCACCGCCCAAAGCAACGACCGGCTGAGCCGCGCATCGGCGGAGAGCGTCAAGGCCTATTATGCGGCGGACGCTCAGGCGGAGGAGATTCTGGCCCGCCTGCGCCGGGGAGAGACGCCCGACGATGTGACGGTGGAGAAGGACGGCGCGGGTACTCTATGCGAGTATGCCGTCCCCATTTCGCAGACCCAGGAGCTGTCCGTATCCGTGCGTCTGGAGGGAGCGGACTGGAAGGTCCTGCGCTGGAAGGCGGTCTCCACCGCGGACTGGACGCCGGACGACCGCATTGAGGTCTGGGACGGCGAAGCCGTCATGTTTTAAAGCAGCGCCGTACAATTTCAGATTGGGGTTGCCCAGCGAAAGGAATAGATCGACCTATGGAATTGAAGGATTTTTTAGAGAAAGCGGTGGGCGATGGGGCCTCGGATCTCTTTGTCGTAGCCGGCGGTCCGGTGTGCGAAAAGCTGGATGGGCACATCAGGCCCCTGACGGAGGGACGCGTTCTCCCGGACGTTACAGAGCGGCTGATCCGGGAGGTCTACCGGCTGGCAAACCGGGAGATGGAGCGGTTTTTAAGGACGGGGGACGACGACTTTTCCTTTGCGCTGTCAGGCCTGGCCCGGTTTCGGGTGAATGCTTACCGCCAGCGGGGCTCCATGGCCGCCGTGATTCGGGTGGTGTCTTTTGATATTCCCGATTACCGCGCCCTTGGTATTCCGGAGAGCATTATGGCCATGGCGGAGGAGACCCACGGCCTTTTGATCGTCTCCGGAACCGCGGGCAGCGGCAAGTCCACCACGCAGGCATGCCTCATCGACCGCATCAACCGGACCCGAGACGTCCACATCATCACGCTGGAGGACCCCATCGAATTTCTCCACCGGGATCAGAAGAGCATCGTCAGCCAGAGGGAAGTCACCATCGACACGGTGGATTACCTCTCCGCCCTGCGGGCAAGCCTCCGACAGGCTCCGGACGTGATTCTTCTGGGCGAGATGCGGGATCACGAGACCATCCGCACCGCCATGACCGCGGCGGAGACCGGACATCTGGTCATCGCCACGCTACACACAAAGGGGGCGGTAAACACCATCGACCGCATTGTGGACGCGTTCCCCAGCCAGCAGCAGTCTCAGGTTCGGACGCAGCTGTCCATGGTGCTGCGTGCGGTGGCGTCCCAGCAGCTGCTGCCCGGAACCGGCGGTGGGTTGGAGCCAGCCTTTGAGCTGATGACCATGAACAGCGCCGTGCGCAGTATGATCCGGGACTGCAAGACCTATCAGATCGACAATGAAATGCGGACTGCCGGAGCGGAGAATATGTTTGCCATGGACCAGTCCATTCTGAATCTGTTTCGGGCCGGAAAGATCACGCGGGAGACCGCACTGGACTATGCGGATAACCCGGATCAGCTCAAGCGCAGGCTGGACGCGTGATGCGATCATGGAAGGAGCGGGGCTATGAAGAAAGTGCGTAAAATACTGATCGCTTTGCTGGCGGTTGTGTTTGTGGGCAGCGCGGCTGTTTTGATCCGGCAACTGATCCAGTACCGGGAGGGGGCGGAGACCTATTCCGAGGCGGAGGAGCTGGCGGGTCTGCCGGACTTTTCGGAAGAGGAGGCTGCGCCGCCTGTGTCTTCCTCCGCGTCTGATTCCACCTCCGTATCTGCCTCCGCCTCCGCACCCGGGACGGTGTACGTGGACCCCTATGCCGACGCCCTGGCGAACATGGATTTTTCCGCGCTGCGGGAGGTCAATGGGGACGTGCTGGGCTGGATTCTGATTCCCGGTACGAGGATCTCCTATCCGCTGGTACAGGGCACGGACAATCAGTATTACCTCACCCACACGTGGAAAAAATGGAACAGCGTGGTGGGATCTGTTTTTCTGGAGTACAGCAACAGCGGCGATTTCTCCGATTTCAATACGATTATTTACGGACACCGGATGAACGACGGCTCCATGTTCGCGGGGTTAAAAAACTATAAGCAGAAGAGCTATTATAAGAGCCACCCCGCCGTCTACATCACCGATGACAGCGGCGCCCGGAAGTATGACATTTTCGCCGCCTACGAGGTCAGCACCCAGGGGGATACTTACCGCATCGGCCAGCAGAGCGACAGTACCAAGCAGGCGTATATTGACTACTGTCTGACCCAGTCGCTTTACGACACCGGCGTGGTCCCAACGGTGAATGACAAGATCGTCACCCTCTCCACCTGCACCGGTAACGGACACGCCACCCGATGGGTGGTTCAGGCCCGGCTGCAAGGCGCGGCGGAGGAGACCTCCCCTGCAAAGACCGCTCCCGACACATCTGCGGAAACGTCTTCGGAACCCGAGACAGACGCTGCGGCGGAAAACACGGATAACGGTGCGGTTTCCGTACAACCGGATAGCGGCGCGTCCTCTTCCGGACTGGGACAGGGTGTGGTGCCCCCGGCGTCCTCCGGAACCGACGCGGCCCCATGAGGAAAAACGCAGCGTCCCGCGAACGAATTCTTCGTTTGCGGGACGCTTTTTCGGAAATATAGTTTTTTTAAGACGGATTCTCCGCTTTGACGGGGCGGATTCCCACATGGGGCAGCAGCTTGGGACTCAGAATGCCTACCACCAAAATCTTCACCATGTCGCCGGGCAGGAAGGGGATCATGCCCGCCATCAGGATGGCGCCTGTGCCCATACCCTTGCCCATATAGACGTTCAGAATGACTGCCATGTAAGGAAGGCCCACCGCGTATAAAACCGCCAGGCCCGCCAGAGACGCCGGGATGATGCGCATCAAGGACCGGCTGCCCGCCGTCAGTTTGCCGATCACCCACGCGGCGGGGATCAGCCCGATCAAAAAGCCGCAAGTGGGGTAGAGGAAGTACCCAAAGCCGCCGCCGGCGGTAAAAATGGGCAGACCCAGCAGTCCCAGCACCACATAGACCAATTGGCTGAGGGCGCCGTATCTGGCTCCCAGCAGGACCCCGGCCAGTGCGGTGAAAAAGAATTGAAGCGTGATTGCGGAATAGAAGAACGGGAACTTGATGAACGCGCCCACGGCGGTCAGCGCCGCAAACAGAGCGGTCAGAATCAACATTTTTGTTTTCATTGGGCCTCCTATTGTAAACCATTAAAAGTTAACCGGTTTACGTTTAGAATACCACAATAATCTCAAATGTCAACCATATTTTTTCGTATGGTTTACAATTTTGGGCAGGTTTACAAAGTGGGCAGAATATGGTATGCTGACAGGGATTTGCGGAAGGAGGCGGACCTCATGAGCCGTCAAAAGGTACTGGAATTGCTGAAGAGCCGCCCAACGGACTACCTTTCCGGGGAGGAGATTGCGGAGCAGCTGGGGCTGAGTCGTGCGGCTGTTTGGAAGGCGGTGGATGCCCTGCGGAAGGAGGGCTATACCATCGAGGCCCGGACCAGTCAGGGGTATTGGCTCACCGCATCCCCGGACGCGCTGACGGAAAAGGAAATACGCGGCTTTCTGGGTGAGACCGCGCTGGTGGGAAAGGAGCTTATCTGCCTTGAGAGCGTCGATTCCACCAATACCTATTTAAAAAAGCAGGCCCTATCTGGAATGCCGGACGGCACAGTGGTCACGGCGGATTGCCAGACCGGCGGCCGGGGCCGCATGGATCGGGCGTTTCGGAACCCAAAGGGAAAGCTGGTGGCGCTGTCCGCACTTTTGCGGCCCGAGGTGCCGCTGGACCGTTTGACCTGCGTCACGGCCCAGACCGCCGTGGCCCTATGCAGCGCGGTGGAGGAAGTCTGCGGCGTTCGGCCGCAGATCAAGTGGACCAACGATCTGGTGATCGACCGGAAAAAGCTCTGCGGCATTCTGACGGAGATGGCATTGGAGGGGGAGAGCGGCCGACTTCAGTATCTGGTGATCGGAATCGGCGTCAATGTCCACCAGACGCCGGAGGATTTTGGGCCGGAGCTTGGGGAGATTGCCGTGTCGCTGGACATGGTCCTGGACAGACCTGTTTCCCGTCCGGCGCTGGCAGCGGCGGAGATCCGGGCGCTGGACCGGCTGTACGCGGACATCTGCCGGGGTGATACCCAGCGGTATCTGGACGACTATCGCCGGGACTGCGTGACGCTTGGCAAGACCGTGCAGCTGATCTCCGCCGATGGGAGGCGCGAGACGGCGCGGGCGCTGGATATCGACGACGAGTTCGGGCTGGTTGTAAGACTGGAGGACGGGTCGGAGCGGACCGTCCGCACCGGGGAAGTCTCCGTCAGAGGTATGTACGGATACGTTGATTGACGTTGAAATTTTATCCGGGGACGGCAGGCGTGACGGAGATGCCTTCTTGCGTCGACGAAAGCGGGGACCGCTGAAAACCCGGCGGCAGAGACTGGAAAATGAAAGAGGAGACCGAATTGAAGAAGTATTGGGAACTGTTTATCACCTTTGCGAAGATCGGGGTGATGACCTTCGGTGGCGGAATGGCAATGCTGCCGATTTTGCAGCGGGAGATCGTGGATAACAAGCACTGGGCCACCGAAGAGGAAATGTCGGACTACTATGCCATCGGCCAGTGTACCCCCGGCGTTATCGCGGTGAATACCGCCACCTTCGTGGGCCAAAAGCTCCTTGGCGCGCTGGGGGGCATTGTGGCGACCATGGGAGTGGTGTTCCCGTCGCTGATCATCATTTCAATTCTGGCGGGCTTCATAAACAACTTCTCCAATCTTGCTTGGGTGCGGAACGCCTTTGCGGGGATTCAGGTGTGCGTGTGCATCCTGATTCTCAACGCGGTGGTAAAGCTGCTGAAAAAGTCCGTGGTGGACAAACGGACGCTGGTGATTTTTCTGCTGGTGCTGGCGGGCGGCTGCGCGCTGAACGTGTCGCCCGTGGTGTTTGTGGTGCTCTCCGCGCTGGCGGGCATCGTGCTCAAGCAGCTGGAGACTAACTATTAAAAGTCAAGGCCCAAAAAGGGAAAAGTAGTGAATTAGTAAGACGGCAAAAAAGGATATGACTACAAGAGCGTCGCGAAAGGCGCTCTGCGCGGACAGTAAGTAAAACGGT
>JAEWYA010000065.1 GCA_023395775.1 Bacillota bacterium | reverse complement strand
GAGAAGCCCTCCGCGGCGGCTGCTTTCGTCATGAGCTTATGGGGAATCTGGAGCATCAGCCCCACGCCGTCGCCAGTCTCGCCGGCGGCGTCCTTGCCGGCGCGGTGCTCCAGCTTTTCCACGATTTTCAGCGCGTCGTCTACCGTCCGCCAGGTTTTTTCACCCCGCAGGCTTACCACGGCGCCAATGCCGCAGGCGTCGTGTTCGATGTGTGGGTCGTAAAGAGGTGTATGCTGCTGGTGAGGGTCATCCATGGGAAACAACTCCTATCAATTATAAGATTTGCCGCGGGGCGGAAAGTCCTCCCTGCGGCAGTTATTCAAAAACGCCCCGCACAGTCGGGACCTTAATCGTTCGCAGAGAATATGATCCGTGGGTTGTCGGCTCCGCCTTGGAACACGCTTGTCAGACGGCTCCGTGGGTATAGGAATCCACGATCAGCCGCGCGGTGTCCGTCAGCTTCAGGCCGGTATCCATGCTCCGCTTCTGCAAAAAGCGGTGTGCTTCGGCCTCGGTCATGCGGTTGATGTCCATCATCAGCTCCTTGGCGCGGCGGATAAGGCGCTGTTCCTCCTCCCCACGGGGCGGAGCGGGATGACGGAAATTTTTGGCCTCGAACCTTCGCAGCAGGTCCAGTGAGGCGAAAAAGTCCGCCCTATGGGTGGGAGTGGACAGCTTAAAGAGATTTTCTCCCTCGCAGAAGTCCAGATTCGCGGCGGTGGATACCACCAGCAGCGCGGCGGTATCCCGGAGAGAGGCGGCCAGGTCGTTTGCGGTCATGTCCCGCAGATGGAACCCGCAGACGATCACGGCGCTGCCCAGCTTCCGGACAGCGCGAATTGCCTCCGCCCCCGCCGCGCAGCAGCAATCCGGCGCACAGCCGTCGGTTTCCAGCAGCTTTACGATACGCCGCTGCGCTTCCGCATTGGGAAATGTGACGATGATCCTGTCCATGACCTCTCCCCCTGTCCTGCGCTGTCTGCTGATCCGATTTCCCGTGCCCGAGAATCAAACCTGCGTGCGCTTGCCCGCGCCGCGGCGGATGGTTGAAAAAAGTGCGGTTGTCACGCTCCTTTAGCTTTGGATGCGGATTGCGGGAGACGTCAATACGTGACCAGATACTTCCTCAGCTCCCAAGGCGTGACCTGCGAGCGGTATTCGTCCCATTCCCGCAGCTTGCCGGTGACGTATTGACCGGTGACGTGGGGGCCCAGGGCGTCGGTGATGACACGGTCCGCTTCCAGCGCGGAGATCGCGGTCTCCAGCGTATCGGGCAGGCTGGCGATGCCGTGGCTGCGGAGACTCTCTGCGTCCATGGTGTAAAGGTTTTCCGCAGTTTCCTCCGGCGGAGTCAATTTCCGCTCGATGCCGTCCAGCCCCGCTGCCAGACACGCGGCAAAAGCCAGGTACGGATTGCAGGCGGGGTCGGGACTGCGCAACTCTAACCGTGTATCCTGTCCCCGGGGAGCCGGAATGCGAATGAGCGCGGAGCGATTGGAGGATGACCATGCAAGGCAGCAGGGGGCCTCGTATCCCGACACCAGCCGCTTATAGGAGTTCACCAGCGGATTGGTCACCGCACAAAAGCCCTGCGCGTGGGTAAGAAGTCCGGCAATAAAGCGGTAAGCCAAAGGGGAGAGCTTCCTGGGGTCGGATTCATCGTAAAAGGCGTTTTTTCCGTCTCGGAACAGCGACATATTCACGTGCATTCCGCTGCCTGCCGCGCCAAAGACGGGCTTTGGCATAAAGGTGGCGTGGAGGCCGTTTTTCTGGGCCAGCGTTTTTACCGCCAGCTTGAAGGTCATGATGTTATCGGCGGCCTTCATAGCGTCGGCGTACTTTATGTCGATCTCATGCTGCCCAGCGGAGACCTCGTGGTGGCTGGCCTCAATTTCAAAGCCCATCTCCTCCAGAGTCAGACAGATCTCCCGCCGGGTCCCCTCGCCGTGGTCCAGAGGGCCCAGGTCGAAGTACCCCGCCTGATCGGCGGTGGCTGTGGTGGGGTTGCCCTCGTCGTCGGTCTGAAACAGGAAAAACTCCACCTCCGGTCCGACGTTAAAGGTGAAACCCAGATCCGACGCCCGCTTTACCGCCCGTTTCAGCACATTCCTCGGGTCGCCCGGGAAGGGGAGGCCATCCGGGTTGTAGACGTCGCAGATCAGCCGGGCCACCTTCCCGTATTGGGGCCGCCAGGGCAGCACCGCGAAGGTGTCCAGATCCGGCCACAGGTACTGGTCGGACTCCTCAATGCGGACGAAGCCCTCAATGGAGCTGCCGTCCAGCATGATCTGATTGTTCAGCGCCCGTTCGATCTGCGAGGCGGTGATGGCCACGTTTTTCATCTGACCGAAGATGTCTGTGAACTGCATCCGAATGAATTGGATATCCTCGTCGCGTACCATGCGGAGGATGTCTTCCTTGCTGTACCTGCTCATTTAACAGTCTCCTTTCGGCTGGAAGCCTGTGATTTTTCATTCCATTTTGTTTAACACAATAACGCAATAAAGCGGCTGGTAAAAAAAGGGCGCAACGAAACCTTTGAGGGGGCCCCGTTGCACTCTCTTGCGTGAAATTATAATGTTGAAAGGCCGTATTGTCAACGCTTTTCAGGGATTCGGTCCGGTGGACGGGCGGATTTCATGGCTTTTTCTAAAACCGGCAGTTTCCACAAAAAAACTTTGTGCAATTTACATACGCTTTGAAACCGTTTTCATATGAAAAACATTTATTTCTGGTGAGCGCACAAACAAGGACGCGGTGGGCCGCGCACTTGACGATGCTTTTCGGGGACTGTATACTGTGATCATTATAAGGAAAAACCTCCCAAAGCAGGGAGAGCAGTCATCTTTTCAGGGTGGAGATGAACGGAAGAACAGGAGGAAGCTTTTTGAAACAGGCACTGTATATTGACTGCTGCATCCGGGGCAGACAGTCTCGCACACGGAAGCTGGCCGAGGCGTTTTTTGCCGCGCTGCCGAACACATGGAAGGTCACCACGGTGAATCTGATGCGGGAGGACCTGCGCCCTCTCAGCGGTGAATTCTTTGCCGCACGGGAGGCGCTGCTTCAAGCCGGAAAGACCGACGACTCCCGATTCGACCGGGCGCGGCAGCTGGCGGCGGCGGAGCTTGTGGTGATCGCCGCGCCTTTTTGGGACATGAGCTTCCCGTCCCTGCTGAAAATTTATATTGAAAACGTTTCGGTGGAGGGCGTTACCTTCCGCAGCACAGAGGAGGGCCTGAAGGGCCTGTGCACGGCGGAGCGGTGCGTGTTTCTCACCACCCGCGGCGCCGCGTATGCCCCCGGCGACCCCATGGAGCAGGCCGTGCCTTATCTTCAGGCCATCCGGAAGTTTTTCGGCTTCGGAGAACTGGACTGTGTGGCGGCGGACGGCCTGGACCTGGACGGCGCAGACGTGGAAGCCCTTGTGGCGGATGCCTGCGCACGGGCGGCCGCGCTGGCGCAGACCCTTTGATGAATTGATTATGCTGACCATTGACATCCCCGGCCGCCCGGCTTTGAAGCTGGACCATCTGGTTTTGGATTACAACGGGACCGTCGCCGTGGACGGTGCTCTGCTGGAGAGCGTGCGCCGCCGCATCCTGCAATTAAAGGAACACCTGACCATCCATGTTCTCACCGCCGATACCTACGGCACGGTGGCGGCGGAGTGCCGTCCCCTGGGCGTGGAGGTGGAGACTTTCCCCCGGGAGGGCGCGGCGCTGTGCAAGGAGCGCATTGTAAAGGCGCTTGCCGGAGGTACGGTGTGTTTCGGAAACGGCTTTAACGACATTCAGATGTTTGACGCGGCGGACCTTTCGGTTGCCGTATTGGAGGGGGAGGGCCTTTGCGCCGCGCTCCTGACCCACGCGGACGTGGCCGTGTCCAGCGCCGCCGATGCGCTGGACCTACTGCTGAAGCCGGACCGCCTGCGGGCGACCCTGCGAACTTGAAGAGGCTATTAATCTGGAAAGGAGCTTGAGCCACACACGGCGAAGAAACGCCCCTGCTGCTGAAAATAGGTTCAGGCCCCCCACAGGGAGGGCCTGAACCTATTTTACAAATCGCCTTCTACGGAGCGCTATGTTTTCCGGCGGCGCTGAGCAGCCGGGGGAATGGACAATTCACCCCGGTATTTTGCCACGGTGCGGCGCGACAGCGAGAGCCCAACTCCGGCCAGCGCCTGAGCCAGAGCCTCATCGGAGAGAGGATGCTCCGGGGATTCGGATTCCACAAAGCGGCGGAGCTGGCGACGGGCTGCTTCGGCGGAGCCGCCCGTGGGGAGCGCGGCGGAAAACAGCGCCCGCAGGGGAAGAACCCGTCCGTCGAACTGGATGTATTTGTCCTTTACCGCTCGGCTGACGGTGGAGACGTTCAGCGAAAGCTGCTCCGCCATCTGTCCCATCGTCATGGGCAGCAGGTCCTCCCGGCGGAGGAAGTAGCCCTCCTGGCTGCGGACGAGGGCTGAGAGAAGGCGAAACAGGGTTTCGTGCCGGTTTTCCAGATTGTTCATAAGATTTTTTGCCTCGGCCATCTTTTCTTTCAGATAAAGCTGGGCCTCCTGACAGTTGGGATCGCCCACGAGAGCGCAGTATTCCCGGTTCAGGGAGACCCGGGGGACCAGCCCCTCGTTCATCTCAATGACCAGTCCGCCGCCCGTCC
Organism: Bacillota bacterium; assembly: GCA_023395775.1. Classification (GTDB taxonomy): domain Bacteria; phylum Bacillota; class Clostridia; order Oscillospirales; family Oscillospiraceae; genus Oscillibacter. Next base: position 16,169 of record JAEWYA010000065.1, on the reverse strand, counting down.
GCCTGACGACGGCCTCCGGCGCAATCATTGCCGCAGTGCGCTCAGAGCTGAATCCCCGGGAGGGAATGGGGTTCAGGGCGCGAATCACATCCCCGGCCCGCCGGGCCTCCGCCGGGCGGACGGACAGCAGCCGGGCCAGGCCCGCATAGTCATTGTCCGCCAGGAGTGAAAGACCGAAGCGGATGAGGTGAATGTTCACCTCGGTAAATTCTTTCCCCTGAGCCAGCTGAAGCAGCAGGCACTCGGACAGACTCCGGGCGCCCACGCCCGGCGGGTCCAGCGCCTGCACCGCAAAGAGCGCCTGTTCCAACTCCGATGCGGGGACGTTCAGCTCCTCCGCAAGCTCCGAAAGCTCACAGTCCAGATACCCGGCGGAATTGAGGCAGCCCACCAGATAGCGGCATAGAAACAGCATCCGCCCGTCCAGCGGCGCAGACTGCCCCAGCTGGGCGGTCAAATATTCGGTGAAGGTCTGGGGTCGGGACAGGCTGGACGTGAAATCCGATTCCGCGCCGTTTCCGTCCCAGATCAGCTGCTCGCGCCGTTCGATGGGAACGTCCGTGGCGGGAGCCGGCTCCATTGTCTCCGGCTGCGGACCGTCGTGGGCTGCGTCTTCAACCTCCAGAAGAGGGTTGGACAAAGCGGCCTCCTGAAGAAACTCCCGCAGTTCCACGGAGGGCATCTGTAAACAGTGCAGAGACTGCAGCATCGCCTGCGTCATGACCTGCTTTTGCACCTGTTCCAATCGCTGCTGAAAAGCCATGGTCCGCCTCCTTGCCGTGAGTGCTATTTTTCTTATAATAGCAGATTTTTTGTCAAATGAAAAGAGGAATCGTTTTCCCACGTTTAAGGAAGACGGGCGCCGGGGGTTTTCAAATCCGGCGGGGTATGATAGGATGATATGCAAAAAAAGGCGAAGCCACACGGGCACATGGGGGAAAAATCAGCTATGAACAAAACTCTGCTCTATCTCATCTATTTTGCGGTTTATTCCGCCATCCTGCTGGTCATCGGCAAAAGCAGCCTGCGGGACAGCGACAGCGTCAGCAAGTTTTTTATGTGCGACCGCCGGCTGCCTTTGTGGCGGTGCGTGTGTACCTTCGTTGGAACGTGGGTCTCCGCCGCCAGCATCCTCAGTCTCACCGGGTCCGTGTATGAGAGCGGACTGTCCGCGCTGACGTTCAGCGTGGTACCCTGGTTTTTGGGGGCGCTGCTGATCGTGCTGATCAGCGGGCGGCTGTACGCCGCGGGGGTCACCACGGTGCCGGAGCTGTTTCGCGTCCGATATGGGTCCAGAGGACTTCAGGCCGCCTACGGAGTCCTGCTGGCGGCGGTGTACGTGCTGTATTTGGTGATCCAGATCAAGGGCTTCGGCATTGTGGCGTCCACCCTGTTCGGCATTCCTTACAGCGTTGCGATTCTGCTGGTGTACCTTTTTATTTTGTATACTTCCTTCGGCGGTTACCAGTCGGTGACCCGCAGCGACGTGTTCAATCTGATTTTGATGATTGTGGGCCTGGGCGTTCTGCTGGTGACCGTTGTGGCCCGGGTGGGGAGCTTTGGCGGTATTTACTCCGGCGCGGCGGAGGTGACGGGATACGCCCACGCGGGCATGGAGTATGCCACGGAGTCTGGCGATCTTCTGAAGCCCTTCGGTCAGGGGGACTTTGCGCCCCTCATGAGCATCAGCATGTTTTTCGGGTGGGGACTGGGCCTTGCGGTGAACCCGCAGTACGCCGTGCGGATTTTGGCCTCCCGGGACGCCCGCTCCGCCAGACGGATGATCTGGATCTCCCTGGGGCTGCTGGCGGGGATCTACTTTACCCTGAGCAGCATCGGCCTTGGTATGCGGGTGCTGATCCCCACGGTGGACGCGGCCTTATCCACCGACGAGATCTTTACCTATATCCTCAACAACGACCTGTACAGCGGGTGGAGCGGCTTTTTGCTCTTTGCCATTATTGGCGCGTGCGTCTCCACCGCCAACTCTCAGCTGCTGCTGATCGCGTCCAGCTGCTCGTGCGATATCGTGGGGGCGCTGTGGCCCAGACCGCTGAAGGAGAGCACCCTAGTCAATCTGAGCCGGGGGGCGGTGATGGCCGGGGGAACGCTGTCGCTGCTGCTGGCCCTGTCTCCGCCAGCCTCCCTTCTGACTTACGGCGGGGATGTCTGGGGTGTATTCAGCGTGACGCTGTTGGCTCCGGTGTTTGGAACACTTCTGTGGAAGGGCACCACCCGGACCGGAGTATATGCCGCGCTTGGGTCCGGCCTTGCGGCGCTGGCGGTGTTCTATCCCCTTTACTATCGGGGGGCGCTACCCCTGCATCCAGCCCTGCCGGGAACGCTGATTTCCGCCGCGGCGCTGTGGCTGGGGTCGGTGCTGAGCCGGAAAAAGGAGGCGGTGGCATGAAGCGGAGACGGTCGCTGACCATTGAGAATAAAATTCTTATGGCGGTTGTGGGCATTTGTGTTCTCTCCGGGCTGTGCTTCGGATTTCTGATGCTCCGGGAGGGCTATCAGAACAAGCTGACGCAGGAGCGGGACAAGGGGGAGGAGCTGCTGTCCTATATCAGCTGGGACATCCGCCAGTTTGGGGACGACGTGGGTCAGGATGCCATTCTGGCGGGCTGTGCGGCTCTTGAAAACAGCGGCCTTGTCATCCTTGACGGTCGGGGCGACCGCCTGCTGGGGACGGAACAGGGGGCCGCGCTGGTGGACCAGGGAAGTATTCTGGCGGAGCAAAGCGACAATCAATTTGGCTGGAGGCTCTGCTACACGCTGGACCCGGCGGAGTTTCAAAACAGCCTGGTGGAGGAGCAGAAATACGCGATACTTGCCACCATTGCCCTGCTGATCGTCACCATTCAGGTGGGTGTTTTCGTGTCTTACGGCATTTCGGAGCCGGTGCGGCGGCTGGCGGCGGCCTGTGCCGCCATTGGGGAGCGGCCCCAGGAGGCGGCGCCGGAGCTGATCCCCACGGACGTGGGCAGCGCGGAGACCCGGCAGCTGGCCGATGCGTTCGGCAGGATGCTGGAGGAACTGCGGCGGTACAACGCGGCTCTGGCGGAGCAGAAAGCGCTGAACGAGAGCATCGTGGAAAATCTGCCCCTGGGCGTGGTGGCCTACGGCGCGGACGGGCAGGTGCTGTGCGTCAATGACCGGGCCAGCGCCATGCTGGCGGATGAGAAATTTTCTGCCGCGGGACAGACGCTGCGGCTGGTGCTGGAGCGCCATCTCACCCAGGGCAGCGTTCCGCTTCAGGCCATTCGGCTGGAAAACGGGCAGGGGGACATGCGGGTCTATCAGATCGGCGTCTGGCGGCTTCGGCGCGGCGGCCCTGAGACGGAGCCCGGGACCCTTTGCACCATCGACGATGTGACCTATGACAAGATCATGGAGGAAAAGGTGGGCGAGAGCGAGAAGCTGGCCTACATCGGAAAGCTGGCGGCCATGCTGGCCCATGAGATCCGAAATCCTCTGGCGGGCATCCGCGCGTCCATTCAGGTGGTGGGCCGGGGGCTGGAGCGGGAGCGGGATCGGACGCTGTGCACCAGCGTCATCAAAGAGGTGGACCGCATCAACGAACTGATCGAGAGCCTTTTGAACCTCTCCCGCAAGCGGGAGAGCCACAAGGCAATGGTAGAGCTAAGGCCGCTTCTGGGCGAGGTGGCGATGCTCTATTCAAAGCTTGCCGGGAACCACGGCGTTACCATGAGAACTGAGGCGGAGCCGGGCCTTGCCGTCTATGCCGACGAGGCGGAGATGAAGCAGGTGCTGGTGAATCTTGTGAGCAACGGTCTGAAAGCCGTGGGTCCGGGAGGGCACATTGAGCTGCGGGCGGAGAGCGAACCCACGGGCGTGCTTTTGTCCGTGACGGACGACGGCGCGGGGATGGATGGCGAAAAGCTGCGCTCCGTAGAAAAGGGCATTGCCACCGGCGGCACCGGGAGGTACGGCCTTGCCATCGTCAGCCGTCTGCTGGAGCAGAACGGCGGAGGGATGAAAATCCGCAGCAGCCCCGGCGGCGGCACCCGCATTGAAATGCGGTTCCGCCGGGCGGATGCAGGCGAAAAGGAGACGTTATGAAAGAACGGGTATTGGTCATCGACGATGAAAGTCTTATCCGCATTTCTCTGGAGGCGGGCCTGTCGGACCTGGGCTACGAGGTGGAAACGGCGGGGAACATCACCGAGGGACTCGCCGCGGCGGAGCGGATACGGCCAAATGTGGTATTGCTTGACAACCGTCTGGGCAGCGATGTGGGGACCGACTATATTGAGGCCATCCATCGCTTGGACGAGGACGTCCGCATCATCATGGTCACGGCTTACGGGACGGTTGCCCAGGCTGTGGAGGCCATCCGGCGGGGAGCCTATGACTTTGTGCAAAAGCCCTTTGATTTGGATGAGCTGAATCTCACCATCCGCCGCAGTCTGGACGAGCTGAAAAAGGACCGGAGCCTGAAGGCGGTGAAGGGCAAGCAGCGGGAGCTGATCGGCGGCAGTCCCGCCACGGAGGCCATCCGGTCCCAGATACGGCTGCTGGCAAAAAACGACAATGTAGACCTGCTGATCCGGGGCGAGACCGGCACCGGTAAGGAGGTAGTGGTGAACATGATTCACTATGCGTCCGCCCGACAGGCGGGGCCCCTGGTGAAGATCAATTGCAGCGCCATCCCGGACAGCCTCCTGGAGGCGGAGCTGTTCGGCTATGAAAAGGGGGCGTTTACCGGGGCTGTTAAGACGAAAAAGGGCCTGTTCGAGCTGGCGGACGGCGGCACGGTATTTCTCGACGAGATCGGTGAGATGCCTCTTTCCATGCAGGCAAAGCTTCTGACATTTCTGGAGGACCGCTGCTTCAAGCGGGTGGGCGGTCTCACGGATATCCCCGTGGATGTGCGGGTGGTGGCGGCCACCAACCGCCGCCTGGAGGACGAAATCGCCAAAGGGACGTTCCGGGAGGACCTGTTCTACCGCCTGAACGTTATGCAGATATTGATTCCGCCCCTGCGGGAGCGGGTGGAGGACATTCCCGTCATCGCGGATTACTACCTGCGCCACTTCAACCAGAAATTTTCCAAGGAGATCGAAGCCATCGACCCGGCCTATCTGGACGAGATGCGCCGCTACTACTGGAAGGGTAATGTGCGGGAGCTGAGAAATGTTTTGGAGCGGGAGGTGCTGTTTTGCGAAGGCAGGACCCTTCGGGGCGCGCCCCTTCAGCCTTCCGCCGGAGGACCCGTCTCCGGCGGGGGACTGAAGGACCTCTCCAAAGGCCCCATCGACCTGGAGGCGGAGACGGCGGCGTTTCAGCGGGCTTATATCAGCCGCGCGCTGGCGCAGTGCGGAGGAAACAGCACGGCCGCGGCGGAGCTGCTGGGCATCAGCCGTTTTACCCTGAAGCGTCGGCTGGAGGATGAAAACGTGCGGAATTGAACGTTCAAACCGTGCAAAATCGCACGCCTGTATGGGGGGCGACTGGACTCCCCGTACAGACGTGCTTTTTGCTGAAAAAGTATCAATGTGAAAATTATAAAAAATAGCAAGTCAAAATTATAAAAAATGCACAAATCATTTGTGTAAAGTGGGAAATATATGTACGTATCCGTAAAATGATTGGGTGTTCGGCATGGGATTTGCTATAACTTTAGCAGATACATTGCGATTGTGCCCCACGGGGCGAAAAAAGGAAGGAGTTTGCAATATGAATCAGGTGGATCTGAACAGCGACTTGGGAGAGAGCTTTGGCGCGTATACCATCGGTCTGGACAGCGAGGTAATTCGGCACGTATCCTCCGTCAACGTGGCCTGCGGCTATCATGCGGGGGACCCGCTGGTAATGTCTCAGACCGTGGCCATGGCAAAAGAGGCGGGGGTGGCCATCGGCGCACATCCCGGCTTCCCGGACCTGATGGGCTTCGGACGGCGGAACATGGTGTGCTCGCCAAAGGAAGCCAAAGCCTATGTTCAGTATCAGATGGGCGCTCTGATGGCGTTCACCGCCGCTGCGGGCGTGAAGCTTCAGCATGTGAAGCCCCACGGCGCGCTCTATAACATGGCGGGCAAGGATATGGAGCTGGCGTCCGCCATCGCGGAGGGCATCGTGGAGGTGGACAAGGACGTGATTCTGCTGGGCCTTGCTGGAAGCAGGATGATCGAGGCCGGCCGCGCCGCGGGTTTGCGGGTGGCCAGCGAGGTATTTGCCGACCGTGCCTATCAGGCGGACGGCTCTCTGGTTCCCCGCAAGCTGCCCGGTGCGGTAATCCACGACAAGGACGAGGCCATCCGCCGCACGGTCCGCATGGTAACGGAGGGGAAGGTCACCGCCATCACCGGCGAGGAAGTCTCTATCTGCGCCGACTCCATCTGCGTCCACGGGGACAATCCCTCCGCGGTGGAATTCGTGAAAAATATCCGGGCCGCGCTGGAGGCCCAGGGCGTGAAGATCGCCCCAATTGCCGCCATTGTGTAAGGGCGGCACGGTTTCAAATTTAATAAGTGAGGGAATCTGATGAATACGAACGAGACGAAAAAGAGCAAATCTGTCCTGCTGGGCGCAGCGTTCCTGATGGCGACCTCCGCCATCGGCCCCGGCTTTTTGACCCAGACCTCCAAGTTTACCGCACAATACGGCCCCGCGCTGATTCTCATTATCCTGCTGGCAATCCTGATGGATATAACCGCGCAAATGAACATCTGGTCCATCGTCAGTGTGTCCAAGATGCGGGCGCAGGACGTGGCAAACAAGGTGCTGCCCGGACTGGGCGTCGTGCTTGCCATTCTGGTGGCAATCGGCGGTTTGGCATTCAACGTGGGCAACGTGGGCGGCGTAGCGCTGGGCTTTAACGCCATGTTCGGCTTGAATGAAAAGGCGGGCGCCGTGATTGCCGGCTGCCTTGGCATCATCATCTTTGTCAACAAAAACGCGAAGACCATCATGGATAAGGTTGCCACCATTCTGGCTGCCATCATTCTGGTCACTGTGCTGGCGGTGGCGATTATCTCTAAGCCCCCGCTGGGCGTGGTGGCATCCAGCCTGACCAAGTTCAATGAAATTCCCTCTATGTTTGTGGCTCTGACCACCTTGCTGGGCGGCTCCTGCGGCGGCTACATCGCTTTCTCCGGCGCTCACCGGCTGCTGGACGCGGGCATTTCCGGTCCCGAAAATGTGGGCAATGTGCGCAAGAGTGTGCTGCAGGGCTGCGGAACCTCCGGAACCGTGCGTATTCTGCTGTTCCTGGCCGTGCTGGGTACCTGCATGATCGGAACCCAGTGGAATGCCGCCAATGCCGACGCCATTATCAACGCCGCCAACCCCGCCGCCGATGCATTCCGCCTGTCCGCCGGCAATCTGGGCTATCGGCTGTTCGGTCTGTGCCTATTCTCCGCCGGCGTTTCCTCCGTGGTGGGTGCGGCGTTCACCTCCGTCTCTTTCCTCAAGACGCTGCACCCCTTCATCGCCAAGTATGAGCGCCAGTTCGTTGTGGGCTTCATCACCTTCTCCACGCTGATGATGGTACTGGTTGGCAACGCCGCCCAGCTACTGATTATTGCGGGTGCATTCAATGGCTTGATTCTGCCGGTGAGCCTCGGCGTGATGCTGCTGGCGTGCCGCAATAAGAAAATCGTAGGCGATAACTACAAGCATCCTACTTGGATGATCGTGTTGGGCGTAATCGTGGTCTGCATCTCCCTCTACGCCGGTGTAAAGGCCGTTCCCGGCATTCTGAAGCTCTTCGCCTGATCGAAGGCGTATCATTGACGTTGGGAGCGGCACTGCCGCTCCCAACGGAAAGGAACAAATATGGACGAAGTCAGATTTTTAAATGCCGGTGACACCGCCGTGACGGTGGAATTCGGCAACGAGATCAGCGAGGCGATCAACGGGCGCATTCGGGCGTTTAATATCGCGCTGCAAGACAGCGGCATTGCGGGAATCGTTGAGACCGTGCCAACCTATCGCTCCCTGATGGTGCACTATGATCCCGGCATTATCCGCTATGCTGCGCTGGAAAAGAAACTGAAGGGACTGCTCGGCGGTCTTGACAAGGTGCGGATTCCCCCCAGCGAGGTATTGGAGATTCCCGTGCTGTACGGCGGGGAGGAGGGGCCGGACCTCCCGTTCGTGGCGGAGCACAGCGGCAGGTCCGCGGACGAGGTTGTCGCCATTCACAGCACCCCGGAGTATCTCATCTATATGCTGGGCTTCACACCTGGATTTACGTATCTGGGCGGCATGGACGAGTCCATCGCCACACCCCGGCTGAAAACGCCACGGGTCAAAATTCCCGCCGGCAGCGTGGGCATTGCCGGGGCACAGACCGGCGTGTATCCCATAGACTCCCCGGGAGGCTGGCAGCTCATCGGCCGGACTCCTGTGCGGATGTATGCCCCGGAGCGGGAGAAGCCCATCCTGCCGGAGGCCGGACAGTATATAAAGTTTTATCCCATCGACCGGGCGGAATATGATAGAATAGCAGAGCAGGAGGCCGCCGGGACGTATGTCTGCAAGCGTCACTCCAGAGAGGAGGGAGCAAAATGAGTATCACGGTTTTGCATCCCGGGATGCTGACAACCATCCAGGACCAGGGCCGGACGGGCTATCAGCAGTTCGGCGTGCCGGTTTCCGGCACGGTGGACCCCCGCTCCGCCGCCGTGGCCAATATTCTTGCCGGCAATGAAGAGGGCGAGGCCGTTCTGGAGTGCACGGTGATGGGCCCCCAGCTCCGGTTCGACGAGCCTGCCGTCATTGCCATCGCCGGCGCGGATCTGGGCCCCACGCTGGATGGCGCCCCCGTGGACAACTACCGCGCCGTCCGGGTGAGTGCCGGGCAGGTGCTGCGCTTCACCGGCCCCAGGTGCGGCTGCCGGGCGTTTATCGCCGTGGCGGGCGGACTGGACATTCCGGAGGTCATGGGGAGCCGCTCCACCTATATGAAGGCAAAGATCGGAGGCTTTAAGGGCCGGAAGCTGGAAAAAGAGGATGTTCTGAACCTTCGCGCGCCGGGAGCGGAGCCAAAGGCGCTGGAAGGCCGCTCCATCGCGCCGGAATTCCGCGCGCGGGCGGAGTATACGCTGCGGGTGGTGCTTGGTCCCCAAGACGACGCATTTACCGCCGCGGGAATCGAGACGTTTCTCACCGGAGTCTACGCCGTTACCGCCGAGTTCGACCGGATGGGCTGCCGGATGGAAGGTCCGGAGATTGCCCATGAGACCTCCGGCGACATCATCTCCGACGGCATCGCCTTCGGAGCAATTCAGGTGCCCTCCTCAGGACAGCCCATCGTTATGCTCGCCGACCGGCAGACCACCGGCGGCTACACGAAGATCGCCAACGTGATCTCCGCTGACTTCCGCGTTCTGGGCCAGTTAAAGAGCGGAGATAAGGTCCGCTTTGAAAAGATATCTCTGTCCGCCGCGCAGGAGGCTTTGCTTGCCCAACGGGCGTCGCTGCGGCTGCTACGGCACGTGCTGGACGGCTGATCCCGTAAAATAAAAAATCGGACTGCGTAGCACCGCGTTCGCAAGGCGGTGCTGCCATGGAAAAGGAGGAAGACCCGTGTCATTCGACATTACCCCTTATATCGACCTCTCTCCCGCCGAAGTGCGGATGAAGATCCGCGCGGGGGAGATTGACTTCCCCACCGCCGGCATGTGCCGGGGCTACGCGCAGGCCAACCTTGTGATTCTTCCGCCGGATTACGCGTCGGATTTCAGGGAGTACGCGCGGCGCAACCCGTTTCCCTGCCCGGTTCTGGAGGTGATCGAGGGTACGCCCAAGACCCACGCCATGGGTGAGGGCGGCGACATTACCACCGACATTCCCCGCTACCGCATCTATCGCGGCGGCGTGTTCACCGATGAACTGACCGATGTCTCCGCCTATTGGAAAGAGGGATATGTGGGCTTTTTGATCGGCTGCTCCTTCTCCTTTGAGGAGGCGCTGCTCTCCGCCGGAATCGAGGTGCGGCACATCACCCAGGGCTGCAACGTCCCTATGTATAAAACCAACATCGCAACGGCACAGGCCGGGCCGTTTTACGGCCCCATGGTCTGCTCCATGCGTCCCATGACGCCGGAGCACGCCGAGATCGCCAAAGCCATCACCGAGAAAATGCCCAATGTTCACGGTGCGCCCGTCCACATGGGTGACCCGGCAGAAATCGGTATCCGGGATGTGATGAAGCCGGACTACGGAGACCCCGTGGAGATCCGGCCCGGCGAGATACCGGTGTTCTGGCCCTGCGGTGTGACGCCTCAGGCGGCGGTGGAAAACGCGAAGCCTCCCATCGTCATCACCCACGCTCCGGGCCACATGTTCATTACCGACGTGAAGAATTCGGAACTGAACGATTATCTGGAGACGCAGAAGCAAAAGTGACGGGGGAACGCCGCCAAAAAGATCATCGTGCCTCCGAATGCGACAGATAACGGAGCCGGGCAGAAGCCCGGCTCCGTTTGATTTGCAGCCGTCCCAATAAAGGCCCCGACGGCGCGTGTGATAAACCCTTTGAAAAAGGCATATATGTGAATGCCCAAGTATCGGTGAGCTGGGGCAAGCCGAATCTGTTGAGTCATTCCTGCTCATCAAGAAGAGCATTTTAGGGAGGAGAGCTTCTATTATGAATGGTCAAATCAATACCGCGCCGGTGGAAAATACGCAGGGAGGCATCGGCCAACTGCAGGTCAACACGTTTCTGAACGATATCGGCAGGCCGGCCGAGGGTGCGACGGTGCGGGTGATCGACCCGGATTCCGGGAAAGTTCTGGAGGAAATCCGGACAAATGCGCTGGGAAAAGCCCCGGAGCTGACGTTTGCAACTCCTCCCTTGGAATACTCCATGCAAAGCGGCCTGCCGCGCCCGTTTAACCAGTACAATCTGACGATTACGTTCCCGGATTATCAGGAGGCAGTCATTGAAAACGTTCAGATGTATCCCCAGAGCACCGCGGTGCAGAATGTGTCCCTGAAGCCCCAGATCCCTGAAATAGTGATTCCCTATCCCACGCTGTGGGGGATTTTTCCACCCAAAATTCCGGAAGACGCAATCAAGGAACTGCCTTTTCCGAGTAATCTGGTAGTTCTGCCGGAGCCGGTGGTGCCCGGGCTGGTTGTGGTCCATCTGGGCCGTCCGGACGACGCTTCAGCCGCCAACGTCACCGTGGGCTTCACGGATTACGTCAAGAATGTCGCCAGCAGCGAAATCTACACCACGTGGCCGAAGGAGTCCCTGAAGGCCAATATTCTGGCGATTATCTCTTTCACACTCAACCGGGTCTATACCGAGTGGTACCGGGGCAAGGGGTACGATTTTACCGTGACGAACTCCACTGCCTACGATCAGTCGTTTACATACGGACGTACGATTTTTAAGGAGATATCGGATGTGGTGGATGAAGTGTTCACCACCTACATCACCAAGGAGGACATCGTCCAGCCCCTTTTCACCCAGTACTGCGACGGGGTACGGGTAAAACGGGACGGCTGGCTCAGTCAATGGGGGTCGAAGGACTTGGCCGATCAGGGATATCCCGCGCTTCAAATTCTGAAAAGCTTCTACGGCTATGAGATCATACTCAAAGAGGCAAGGAAAGTGGAGGGGATTCCGCTGTCGTTCCCCGGCGTCGCACTGGAGGTCGGCTCCACCGGCAGCGCCGTGCAGACCATCCAGCACCAGCTGAACACCATCTCCAAAAACTATCCGCTGATTCCAAAGGTAGCTGAGGACGGCGTATATGGAGAGAGTACGGCGAAGGCTGTCAGCGTATTTCAGCAGACCTTTGACCTTCCGGTCACGGGACGGGTCAACTTCCCGACCTGGTACCGCATCTCGGATGTTTTTGTCGCCGTCAGCAAGCTGTCATGAGGCGGATGCGCATCGTCATGATCGGCGCGCCGGATGTCATGCGGATTTTTCAGCAAATAAAGCGCGGGGGCTCTGAGGCTCCCGCGCCTTAATTTGCATCCAATAAGTGGAGGAAACATATTCTATCAAATTTACGTCAATCTATAAAAGCAGGCCGAATGCGTGAAGCAATCGGTACTATTTTGAAAGAGGTATTTTTCATGGCATTAAAATTTGAACCTTTCAAAGACTGGAAAGGGCGTCGTCACTGGGAGCGGGCATTGCCGTTAGCCTTGGCGGTTGGAACCATGATTACATTGAGCGCCTGCGGAACGAAACCGCCCAATGGTTCCGCCGATGGGTCCGCGCAGTCCGCCGTATCCGAACCTGCCAGCCAAAGCAGCGCGATTGAGATTGCGAACAAGTGGGCCGAAGCCGTAAAAAACCGGGATGGAAAAGCCCAGTATGATCTGATGACATCTGCGCTTCAGAAGAGCGTTCACGATCAGTTTTCCGGATTGAATTGGGTGACGGGAACCTCCAGCCCTTGGGTAGAGCGGTATTCCACGCAGGAAACGGACACCGGCGCGCGGGTGACCTTGGAGTATGCCTCCTCCTCCGGGAGCGCAGGAAGCTATCGTCAGGACCTTACCTTTGAAGAGGTCGATGGCGCCCTGAAAATCAGCGGCATTTCTGAGCCTGTTGAAGCGGACGCCCCAGCGGGTGGGGAGAAGGATGCGGATCCCCTCAGCTTTGAGAAGCTGAGCGGCCTGTTGGGCATGACGCGGGATGAATTGATCACGGCGATGGGGGATGAAACCCCGGCTGATGTGGATGAAGGCGGCCTGGGCTTTGAAAAAGCCGGAATACGCGTATGGTTTGACGATGCGACGCATACCAAGGTGGCCCAGGTGTTTATCATGACGGATGCGATTGACTTGAATGGAGTTCACATGGGTGACAGCCTGGATTCTTTTAAGGAAGTCTTCGGCGATCCCATCAGCGACAGCAATGGCGACGCACGGTTTTCATACAAGAATTTTTACCTTTCTGTCATCCACGACGTGAGCTCTGAGTCGGATAAAACCGCAGGAATCTATATCCTTCAGGAAAATTTATAAGGCCTCGTATATTTCTCAGCCGCACCACAGCCACATTATTCAGGGAAGCGCGCTGGATGTGGTGTCGGATGTGGAGGAGGGCGCCTTTTGGGGCAGCCCGCCCGGCACTTTACCGCTTTCTCCTGCGGAGCGCATCCGGCGAGCCGGGCCAGCGGAGCTTTTCCAGCTCCGAACGTATGCGGGCGGATACCCGCTCCCGGGTGTCGAGCACCCATTGCTCGTCAATCGGCAGATCCAGCGCTTTGGAAAAAGAGTAGTATAGGTTTACCTGCTGGTAATAGGTTTCCAGCTGCTGGCAGGCGCGCCCCTCTGGGACGGGCTTATCAAGCCGCTGCGCACCCGTGGCAAAGCAGGCGTGGGCATAGTCCGAAAATTGGGAGAGCAGCACGGGATTCCCCGGGGAGAAGGGCACGCGCATCAGACGCCACTGGATCTGCTCCGGGAGGTGGTAGGGTTCCAGCAGATCCAGCAAAAAAAGTTCAATGCTCATGTCCTTTTTGCGGTAATAGGTCAGAGATTCCGGCTCTGCGCTCCACAGCGCAAGCTTTTCCCGCAAGGGCAGCAGGCCGATCTGCAAGATAGCCTCGCTGGGCCCCACCACGGCCTGTTCGATGGGCTCATCCTCGGCGCTGAGCTTTTCTTCCACCAACGGAATACGCTCGTCCAGACAAGCCACGTAGCCCACCTCGTAGATGCCGATGCGTCCCGCCCGGCCGGCAATCTGCTTGATCTCCTGAGAGGTGAGGGGTCGGCGGGATTCCCCGTCGAATTTCTCAAGCTCTGTGAAGATCAGGCGGCGGATAGGGAGATTGACCCCCATGCCGATGGCGTCTGTGGCTACCAGAACGGGGTTTTTCCCCCGAATAAAGGCATCGTACTGTCCCCGGCGTACTTCCGGCGGCAGGTCCCCATAAATCACGCTGGAGCGAATGCCCAGCTGAGAGAGATACCTCGACAAAGACAGTACCGCGCCCTTGGAAAAGGCCACCAGCGCATCGCCCCGCCCCACACTGCTCAGCCGCACCGGAGCATATTCCATCTGCAGCGGCACCAGACGGGTATAGGCCTTAAATTCATATTCGTCGCCGCAGTCATGGATCATGGTGATCAGATGCTCTTTTGCAAGCAGAGCGCCGCACAGATGGACTTCCGGGCAGGGAAGACCCAGAATGGCTCGGGTCCACGCATCGCCCCGCTGGGAGTCGGCAAGCAGCTGCACCTCGTCGATCACCGCCACGTCGTACTTTCTGCTCAGATTTGCCTTTTCAACCGTACAGCACAGGTGCTGCGCACCCGGCACGCAAACTTCCTCCTCCCCGGTGAGCAGACTGCAGGGAACGCCCTTCGCATTCAGCCGTTCATAATTTTCCAGCGCCAGAATCCGCAGCGGCGCCAGATAGATGCCCGACCGGCTCTGACGCAGCCGGAGCAAAGCCTGATAGGTTTTACCGGTGTTTGTGTCCCCCAGATGAAGATAAAACATCCGGGTTTGCCGCCGTGCTCCCGGGTACTCGTCCTGAGGATACCGGGGCAGCAGGCGGCGAAATTCCTCCCGCACGATTTTGGGAATGTGGTTTGAGCGCAAAACCGAGAGAATTCCAGAACGCAGATACTCCTCCAGGTTTCCGGCCACGACGGCGTCAAAGCTGTAATGCGTCCCGGTTTTGCGATTGTACTGCTCCAGTACCCGCCGGGATACGTCGTCCAGCAGCGCGGCATACTGGTCATAGACCTGTTGTCCATCGGGAAAGTCTGCCAGCGGAAGATTATTTAGCTGCCGGAGCTGGCTGCGGATGGAACTCTCGCTATGCCACAGACTGCGGATGCGGGAGATGGTCGCCTGGCGTTCGAGCTGGGAAAGATTGTGCTTTATCCGTTCAAAGGCAAGCCGCTGCTTGCGCTCTTTTTTCATCTGGAACATCACCTCGTCGTTAGTGTTTTTCAATCGGCGGAATTTACTCAGGCCAAAATCATTCTGAGCCCTTTGGATAAACGTCCATGACCGGCGCTTTTCTCCTGCACTTTCTTGACAATTCGGGTGAAATATGCTATATATTTTTACGTCAATTATTGATAGGATGGTCTGCGCCGCCGTGGGCGGATGCGCAGACAGAAATGGAGATCTGTATCATGGAAAGAATCAAGACGCTCGAAACCCGCAATCTTTGTGAAAGCGCCAAGCACGGCGGCTGCGGCGAATGCCAGACTTCCTGCCAGTCGGCCTGCAAGACCAGCTGCGGCATTGCCAATCAGAAGTGCGAAAACGCTGATAAGTAAGAAAAGCTGATAAAAAAATGCCGCCGTTCCGGCGGCATTTTTTATGGCTCACAATACGGAGGAATTATGGTACATCAATATCAGCTCAACGGCTGCAACATCGTGCTGGACACCTGCTCCGGCTCCATCCACGCCGTAGACGAGGTGGCCTACGACGTCATCTCCCTGTACAAAGAAAAGAGCGCCGATGAAATCGTGGCGGCTCTGCTGGAAAGATACAGCGGCCGCTCCGACGTCAACGAGGCGGAACTCCGCCGGTGCCTGGCGGATGTGGCGGAGCTGGAGCGCTCCGGGAAGCTCTTTACCCCGGATACCTTCGCACCGCTGGCCGACACCTTCAAAGAGCGCAGCGGCGGCGTTGTAAAGGCATTGTGCCTGCACGTGGCCCACACCTGCAACCTCAACTGCGCCTATTGCTTTGCCAGTCAGGGAAAGTATCACGGGGACCGGGCTGTGATGAGCTTTGAGGTGGGCAAGCGGGCGCTGGACTATCTGGTGGAGCACTCCGGCGCCCGCACAAATCT
This sequence comes from Bacillota bacterium, assembly GCA_023395775.1. GTDB lineage: Bacteria > Bacillota > Clostridia > Oscillospirales > Oscillospiraceae > Oscillibacter. The sequence goes on along the minus strand of JAEWYA010000065.1, from coordinate 402 downwards.
GGAGGTGGACTTTTTCGGCGGGGAGCCCTTGATGAACTGGGACGTGGTGAAGCAGCTGGTGGCCTATGCCCGCAGCATTGAGAAGGACGCCCGCAAGAACTTCCGCTTTACCCTAACCACCAACGGGATGCTCATCGACGACGACGTGATCGAGTTTGCCAACCGGGAGATGAGCAACGTGGTTTTGTCTCTGGATGGGCGCAAGGAAATCCACGACCGCTGCCGGGTGGATTACGCCGGTAACGGCAGCTGGGATCGCATTGTCCCCAAGTTTCAGAAGCTGGTGCAGGCCCGGGGCAACCAAAACTACTATATGCGCGGCACCTTCACCCACGCAAATCCCGACTTTCTCAACGACATCCACGCCATGCTGGCCCTGGGGTTCACCGAGCTGAGCATGGA
>JAEWYA010000021.1 GCA_023395775.1 Bacillota bacterium | reverse complement strand
TTTGAGCGCTGGCCGCACACTTATTTAATGTCTGCTAACGATGGAAGCTCATTGCAGTGCAAGACTTTACAGTAAACCTTTGGTATAATAGACGCAGGCAAAAGACCGGAAGTATCCTGAAAGCCTGCACAAAGCTTTTTAGAATGTTGCACCTGTAATTGATTAGGAAATACTGCGCAAATCATGATACCTCATCTCTGTACGGTAAATAGTCGAGAAAGCGTTTGAGCGCCAGCGATGCTGTCTTTCGGTCGCGCAGGGCAAGGCCAATGCGGCGGAACGCGGGCACATCCAACTCTCGCAGCGCAACATGGTACGGAATGCGCCGCAAAATCAGGCGCGGCAGCATGCTGATGCCGAGGCCGCTTTCCACCATGGACAGAATCGCGTAATCGTCCCAGAGTGTGCAGTGGATCTTCGGCGTCAGGCCCCCACGCCGAAAGAGGTCGGACACCTCCGTGTTGCCGCCTTTTTCCAATAGCAGGAACGGGTCGCCGCACAGCGCCGAGAGAGGTACTTTGCTGAGCTTCGCAAGCGGATGCTCCTCCGGCAGCACGGCGAGAAAATCGTCTTGCGCCAAAAAGGTGGTCTCAAACTCGCCCCCGGTTGGCAGGCGCAGAAAGCCACAGTCCACCCGGCCCTCCGAAATCCACGTTTCGATCTCCTCGTAGTCGCCAAGCAGCAGTTCATAGTGGATATTGGGATAGTCCTTCTGGAAAGCGCGGATGATGTTGGGCAGCCAATGGGTGGCAACGCTGGAAAAGGTGCCGATGCGCAAAAAGCCGGATTGCAGCCCGTTCAGCTCGTCCACTTCCATCTGAAGCTTCTGGTATTGCTCACACACTCCCCGCGCATAGGGCAGCAGCTTCATGCCGTCCGAGGTCAGCCGCACGCCGGTTCTCCCGCGCTCGAGCAGCGTCACCTTCCACTCTTTCTCAAGGTCAGCGATCATCCGGCTGATACCGGACTGAGAGTAGTTCAGCATATCCGCAGCTTTGGTAAAGCTGCCGTATTCCACCGTGCGGAGAAAGGCCATATATTTTTGAATGTTCAATTCCAATGCTGCCGTCCGCCATTCCATCTGAAATAGTCATGCGTCGAATGAAAATTATTTGCTTTTATGCTTCATGGAATCATGCTACACTCTTTTTAGATCAAAAGCAAGTAAGGAAGGCGAAAATTATCATGTTCCATGTAAGTGAAATTCAAACGACAGCGCCCACCATATTCAAAACACCACTTCAAAAGCAGGTTTATGAAGCTCTCTCCGAGCTGGGCATCCCCTTTGAGCGAGTGGACACCGACGAGGCCATCACAATGGAGGACTGCGTGGCCATCGACGAGAAATTGCAGATGAAGATGGTGAAGACTTTGTTTCTCTGTACCCGGCATCAGGCGGAGCTGTTTCTCTTCATCACGCGGGGCGACAAGCCCTTTTCCTCCAAGGCGTTCAGCGCGGCGCTGGACGTCGGCCGAGTTTCGTTCGCACCCGCCGAGCTGATGGACTCCCTGCTCGGCACCAAAATCGGCGCGGCTACCGTATTCAGCGCGCTGCGCGATATCGAAAACCGGGTGCGCATCGTGTTCGACCGGGACGTGCTGGCCGAGGAATGGTATGGCTGCAGCGACGGGACTGCCACCGGCTACATGAAAATTTCCACGCAGCACATCCTGCATGACCTTTTATCCGCTGCCGGACATCCGGCGGAGCTTGTGGCGGTGTGACATGGGCCTGTATCCGAACCGCATTGTCGTCAAGGTTGGCACCTCAACACTGACAAACGAGCTGGGGCAGAACGATCTGCGCGCCTTCGATAAGCTGGCGCGCGTGCTCGCGGACGTGCAAAGCATGGGTTATGAGGTCATCCTCGTCTCGTCGGGCGCCATCGCCGTAGGGGCGAACAAGCTGGGGATGAAAGAACGGCCCACCGCCATGCGGCTCAAGCAGGTGGTCGCCGCCGTCGGACAGTGCGGCATCATGTTCTTCTACAACAAATTTTTGGCCGATTACGACAAGACCGCTGCACAGATTTTGCTGAACGCTGGGGACATCGGCGAGGAGGAAAAGAGAAAAAATCTGGCCAATACCTTCAGCGCCCTGCTGGAGATGGGCATCATCCCGGTGGTCAACGAAAATGACTCCGTAAGCTACACTGAAATCGAATCGGAGGAGCGGCTGTTCGGCGACAACGACCGGCTCTCTGCCGTGGTGGCCGTTCTGTGCAAGGCAAAGCGGCTGGTAATTTTATCCGATATCGGCGGGCTTTATGACACGGACCCGCGCCTGCACGCGAACGCGAAGCGCATAGAGCGCATTGAAAACATTGACGAGCGCGTGTTTACCATGGCGGGCGGCGCAGGGTCCCGGCGCGGCACCGGTGGTATGAAGACCAAACTGCAAGCCGCGCAGATTGCCACCGCGCAGGGGATCGACACGATCATCACCAACGGCAAAAATCCCGCCGCACTCTACGACATCCTTGAGGGGAAAAGCGTGGGGACATTGTTAAAAGGCGTTTAGCGCGCCGCTGCATACCGGCAAGGCCGGGATGTAATCATATTTTCACCTTGTAAAAAATGACGCGGGGATCACTTTTCTCCCACGTTTTTCCGTACAGGCAGAATTGAATGCCGGAAGTCCCGCGGAGATACCAACAGAGCTGACCAATACAACTATCTCAGCCGTTTGCGGGCATCACAAGAACAAATGGATCAGCCCATCAATGCGGCTATGATCTGTGCAAACGGGTGTATCCCAAATTCTGTGTAAACTCCAAACGGTGGAGCAGAACGGAGCAAAATATTATTGGGCGGCAGCGGCTTGACCGATGCCGCCTTTTTCTCAACATAACGCCGGCGTGGGCGGATGTCAAGGGCGGAACAGCCGCTTGTTTACCTTTGACGTCCGAATCCGGCGGTGTTATCCGGGCATCCGGTCAGCGAAGAATAGCGCCATCTGAGCGTGGATGATGCTCCAATCCTGCCGTCGGCCAGTCCACTTTTTCGTGATGTCCATCATCGCCAGATACAGCATTTTGAAGAGACTGTCGTCTGTCGGGAAGACGGATTTCGACTTGGTTACCTTCCGAAGCTGGCGGTTGAAGCCCTCTATGGTATTGGTGGTGTAGATCAGCCGCCGCACCTCCTGTGGGTACTTGAAGTAGGTGCTGAGGTTTGGCCAGTTCTCACGCCAGGAGGCCGAGATTTTGGGGTATTTTTTGTCCCAATGCTCCGCAAAAAGGTCCAGTGCGTCCAGTGAGGACGGCTCATCCACAGCGGCATAGACGGCTTTCAGGTCGGCCATAAGGGCTTTTAAATCCTTGTAGGAAACATACTTGCTGGAATTGCGGAGCTGGTGAATGATGCAGTTCTGAATTTCCGTTTTGGGGTATACCGCCTCAATGGCTGACGAAAAGCCGGTTAGGTTGTCAGCACAGGCGATGAAAATGTCCTCCACGCCCTGGTTTTTCAGGCCGTTCAGTACGGTTGCCCAGAATTTGGCACTCTCGTTTTCACCAACCCACATGCCGAGAACGACCTTCCTTCCCTCCAGATCCACACCGATGGCAATATAGACCGCCTTTTTTACGATCTGTCCTTCGCTGCGGACATGGTAGTGGATGGCGTCCAGAAATACCACCGCATACACGGTCTCCAAGGGCCGTTGCTGCCATTCCTTTGCGACCGGAAGGATCTTGTCGGTGATGCGGCTGATGGTCGTGTCAGAGACCTCCACGCCGTAGATGTCCTGAATGTGCATCTCAATGTCCCCGGTGGTCATGCCCTTGGCGTACATGGACAAGACCTTTTCCTCAATATCCTGGCTGACGCTGGTCTGATTCTTTTTCAGAATCTGCGGCTCAAATTCACCCTTGCGGTCCCGTGGAATGGAAACGTCCACATCCCCGAAGCTGGTACGCAGCGTCTTGTTGCTGTGCCCATTCCGGCTGTTATCCGTGTCCTTGTTCCGGTAGTCGTACTTGCTGTAGCCAAGCTCATCGTCCAGCTCCGCGTCCAGGCCGTTCTCCATGAACTCGGCAATGGTCTCCTTGAACAGGTTCTGGATGTCATCCATGCTGCTGATGTTACCCATCTGCAGCAACTCGCGGATCTTTGCCCTCCGCTCATTTTCCTCCGGGGTACGATTCTTCCTTGACATAATGTAAACCTCCATCGTGGTGCTTCCATTCTACACCATGATGGAGGTTTACACAAAGTTTGGGACAGCCTCGTGCAAACAAACTGCGCATAAGTAAGAACTGTATTCTGATACTGAATAAGTGAGGCGGGGACATCTGCAACGATGCCCCCGCCTCTTTTTCGTTTTAAAATGGTTTCAACAGGGCATCTCCTCAAAAAACCACAACAAGCAGCATTTTGAACTGCTCTTTTCCGAAGACCGCATGAGGGTGTCCGGCAGGCATCACAATGGAATCGCCTTCATGCAGTTCATATTCCTTACCGTCAATCGTCACTTGTCCGACACCGTCAAGGCAGGTAACGAACGCATCACCACCGGACTCGTGGGTGCTGATCTCTTCCCCTTTGGCAAAGGAAAATAACGTGACGCTGACCGCACTGTTCTGTGCCAAAGTCTTGCTGACAACCTGACCGTCTTGAGAGGCAATCTGCTCTTTCAATTTCAACACTTCTGCTTTGCTGATGTTCTTCATCGGTTCCTTCACATGAATCACTCCCTTAACATTATGTTCTTTGATTTTCTGCTTGTATTATACCAAAAATAAAGGAACTGTGTATGACAAGAATAAGTAAAAACGTTATTTGACAATACGAGCGCATGTAGGTGGCAAGTGCGCCGACACAAAAAACTATGAGAAGGAGAATATAAGATAAAAACAATTCAAGTACCCTTTGAGGCGGCTGAAGACTGCGGCGTGACGCTTCCCATTAATTTTCCAGATAGCTGCAGGCTGCACCTGCAAGATCTGGGCGCCTTCATGTCATGGAGTTGCGCCGTCCGAAAACCTGTACTTTGCCTCAACTGACCTATTTGCCGGGGACCTCTGATGAGACCTCCGGTTTTCTTTTGGTATTAAGCGGTTACACCGTGTCAGGCACGGAGGCGGAGAGTGCGAATGAGGACTGAAATTCACAGGCTGCCGAAAAAGTTTGCAACTTTTTCGGCAGCCTGTGAAAAGACTATAAATTACGGAAGCCGCGCCATTTTTAGGCTCTGCCTCCGCCGAGCCCCGGAAGCATAGAACAGGGGACGGCGATTATTCAATCACCCGAACGCGGATGACGCCCTTCAGGGCTTTTACATCGTCAATCACGGTGCGGTCGATTCTGGTGTCCAGATCTACCACGGTATAGGCGTAGCTGTCCCGGGATTTGTTGCTCATGTTTGCCACGTTTATATTGTCCTTGCTGAGAAGCCGCGTGATATTGGCAAGCATCGCGGGAATGTTCTTGTGGATGATGCACATGCGCATCACGCCGCTGCGGGGGAAGTCCACGGGAGGCAGATTCACGCTGTTGCGGACGTTGCCGGTTTCCAGATACTCCGTCAGCTCGTCCACCGCCATCACCGCACAGTTCTGCTCGCTCTCCGGCGTGGAGGCGCCCAGGTGGGGGAAGGGAATGACCCGTTTGTTTTGCAGCAGCTTATTGTTGGGAAAATCGGTGACATACCAGGAGACCTTGCCGGTTTCAAGGGCGGCGAGAATGGCGTCGTCGTCCACGATCTCGCCCCGGGCCAGATTGATGATCCGCACACCCCGCTTCATGTTCGCGATGGCCGCGGCGTCGATGGTGTGATAGGTCTTCTCAGTGAAATGGATGTGAGCGGTGATATAATCCGCCCGCCGATACAGCTCGTTCACGTCTTTCACAACATGGATGTGGCGGTCCAGTCTCAGCGCGGAATCCACGCTGAGAAAGGGATCGTATCCGTACACATTCATGCCCATGGAAAGGCAGATATTGGCCACCAGCGCGCCAATGGCTCCAAGCCCGACGACGCCGATGGTCTTCTTATAGATCTCAGGCCCCGCGAAGGCGGATTTGCCCTTTTCCACGACGGTGGTGACGTCCACGCCGGCGGCGGCCTGACTGCGGACCCAGTTGGAGGCGCCCTCCACGTCCCGGGACGACAGCAGCATGGCGCACAGCACCAGCTCCTTCACGGCGTTGGCGTTGGCTCCCGGCGTTGAGAACACGGCAATGCCGTTTTCGGAGCACCGGTCCACGGGGATGTTGTTCACGCCCACGCCCGCTCTGGATATGGCCAGCAGGTTCCGGGGAAACTGATAGTCCAGAAGCTTGGCGGAGCGGACCAGAATCCCGTCCTCGTTTTCCTCGCTGTCCGAGACCACGTAGGTTTCCCGGTCCAGTTTGTTCAGCCCCACGGGAGAGATCTTGTTGAATGTTTTGATGTGATACATGGCGATGAGCCTCCAGGGCGGTCCCAGCGGACCGCAATACTTGCGGCGGAACATGCGGCGCATGGCGCCGCTTCCGTCGCAGCATCTTCAGTATAGGGCGGAGCGGAAGGCACCGTCAATGAGCGAAAGGGCGAAATCCGACTGCCTTTGCAGCCGGTTTTTGTGTAAAAGGTATTACTTCTGATGACGGACGCTGCACGACACGGTCTTGCCGGTAAAAAGTCAGCGGTTTTCTGCGAATTTTTCAGTTTTTCGGAATTTTTTACTTGCAAAAAAGAGGAACTTGCCATATAATATAAGGCTGTGCAAAATAACGGAAAATACTTGCGTGCCGCTGGCCGCGGCGCGAGGCGCGGGATCCGTCGGGTTCCCGCCATACAGGAGGAGAAAATACAGATATGCAGAATGAAAAACTGAGAAACGTTGCCATCATTGCCCACGTTGACCACGGCAAGACGACTTTGGTGGACCAAATGCTCAAGCAGGGCGGCGTGTACCGCGAGAATCAGGAGGTCGTGGAGCGGGTTATGGACTCCGGCGATCTGGAGCGGGAGCGCGGCATCACGATCCTGGCGAAAAATACCGCTATCCGCTACAAGGACGTGAAGATCAACGTGGTGGACACTCCGGGCCACGCGGATTTCGGCGGCGAGGTGGAGCGCATTTTGAAGATGGTCAACGGCGTCATTCTGCTGGTGGACGCCGCCGAGGGTCCCATGCCTCAGACCCGTTTTGTGCTGAGCAAGGCGCTGGAGCTGGGCCACAGGGTCATCGTGGTGGTGAACAAGATCGACCGCCCCGACCAGCGTATCCACGAGGTGGTGGACGAGGTGCTGGAGCTGCTGATGGACCTGGACGCCACTCCGGAGCAGCTGGACAGCCCGATGCTGTTCTGTTCCGCGCGGCAGGGCATCTGCTCCTATACGCCGGAGAATTTGGGAACCGATCTGGTTCCTCTGTTCGAGACCATTCTCCAATATATTCCCGCACCGGAGGCGGACACCGAGCAGCCCTTTCAGATGCTGGTTTCCTCCATCGACTATAATGATTTCGTGGGCCGGATCGCCATCGGCCGCATTGAACGGGGCGTTTTGAAGCAGAATCAGGAGATCGCGGTGTGCAACTACCACGATTCGGAATCCGTTCTCCGTAAGGCCAAGGCCACCGCCATCTATGAGTTCGAGGGCCTCAGCCGCAAGCCCGTCACCGAGTCCACCGCGGGCAATATCATTGCCATGAGCGGTATTCCGGACGTCACTATCGGCGATACCATCTGCGATCCCGCCGCCGTGGAGGCGCTGCCCTTTGTGAAGATCTCCGCCCCCACTATGGAGATGACCTTCTCCGTCAACGACTCGCCCTACGCCGGGCGGGAGGGGAAGTTTGTCACCTCCCGCCAGCTCCGGGACCGTCTGTTCCGGGAGATGCTGAAGGACGTGTCCCTGAAAGTCTCCGACACGGAGACCTCCGACTCCTTCAACGTGGCGGGCCGGGGCGAGATGTCTCTCAGTATCCTGATCGAGACCATGCGCCGGGAGGGCTATGAGTTTCAGGTATCTCCTCCGCGCGTGCTGTATCAGGAGATCGACGGGAAGAAGTGCGAGCCTGTTGAGCGCCTTGTGGTGGATGTGCCCGGCGACAGCGTGGGCGCGGTTATTGAAAAACTGGGTCAGCGGAAGGCGGATATGCTGGAGATGACTCCGGTTGGGGCCCGAATGAAGATCGAATTTTTGATTCCCGCCCGCGGCCTTTTCGGCTACCGGAACGACTTCCTCACCGACACCAAGGGCGAGGGCATCATGGCCTCCGTCTTTGATTCTTACGCCCCTTATAAGGGCGATATCCAGCGCCGGGGCACCGGCTCCATGATCTCCTTTGAGACCGGCGAGTCCATTACCTACGGCCTGTACAACGCTCAGGAGCGGGGTACCTTGTTTATTGGCGCAGGCGTGCCGGTATACGGCGGAATGATCATCGGCGTCAGCCCCCGCAGCGAGGATATGACCGTCAACATCTGCAAGAAAAAGCAGCTGACCAACACCCGCGCCTCCGGCTCCGACGAGGCGCTGCGTCTGGTGCCCCCCAGACAGATGAGCCTGGAGCAGTGCCTGGAGTTTTTGGCCGACGACGAGCTGCTGGAGGTCACCCCGAAGAGCCTGCGCATGCGCAAGCGGATTCTGGACCATGAGAAGCGCATGAAGTCCATTCACGGCAAGAAGTAAAAAGGACCGAGGGACGCTGTTAGTCTGTTTACCCGAAAAAGAAAAGCCCGCGGAAGGCATTGGCGTCCGCGGGGTTTTAAA
>JAEWYA010000002.1 GCA_023395775.1 Bacillota bacterium | reverse complement strand
TTCCCGGCTATCAGGCAAAGCTGGAAGCCGCCCAGAAAAAGACCGGCCTGAATGAGGCGGTGGTCACCGCCGTGGGCACGGTGGACGGGCGCAAGTGCGTGGCGGGAGTTTTGGACGGGCGATTCTTCTTGGGCAGTATGAGCGCCGCTGTGGGGGAGAAAATCACCCGCGCCATCGAGTATGCCACAAAATACAAGCTTCCCCTGATCCTTTTTTCCGCCAGCGGCGGCGCCCGGATGCAGGAGGGAATCCTATCTCTGATGCAGATGGCCAAGACCAGCGCGGCCCTTGCGAGATTCGACGAAAAGGGCGGCTTTTTCCTGTCGGTTTTAACAAACCCCACCACCGGAGGCGTCACAGCCAGCTTTGCGAGCCTTGGCGATGTGATCCTGGCAGAGCCGGGGGCGCTGATCGGCTTTGCCGGACCCCGGGTCATCGAGCAGACCATCGGCCAGAAATTGCCGGAGGGCTTTCAGCGTTCGGAGTTTCAGCTGGAGCACGGCTTTGTGGATGCGGTGGTGCCGAGGAACGAGCTTCGCGTAGAGATCTCCCGCCTTCTGGCGCTCCACGAGAGAGGAGGCCGCAATGGCTGAGGTAATGACTGCCGCGCAGAGGGTGACGATTGCCCGCCATCCCCAGCGGCCCAATGTACAGGATATTATCTCCGGCTTGTTTACGGACTTCTTTATCCAGCGGGGAGACCGCTTCGCCGGAGAGGACGGGAGCATTCTCGGCGGCATTGCCCGGTTTCGCGGGCGGCCCGTCACCGTCATCGGCACCCGCAAGGGCAGGACGCTGGAGGAAAATCTCAGATACAATTTCGGAATGCCCTCCCCGGAGGGCTACCGCAAGGCGCTGCGCCTGATGCGGCAGGCAGAGAAATTTCACCGTCCCATTCTGACTTTTATCGATACGCCGGGCGCCTATCCGGGCATGGAGGCCGAGGAGCGGGGACAGGGCGAGGCCATTGCCCGGAATCTCATGGAGATGAGTAGGCTCACCGTACCGGTGGTTGCCACCGTCACCGGCGAGGGCAACAGCGGCGGCGCGCTGGCGCTGGGCGTTGCCGACCGGGTGCTGATGCTGGAAAACGCGGTGTACTCCATCCTCTCCCCGGAGGGTTTTGCCACGATTTTGTGGAAGGATTCCTCCCGGCATGAAGAGGCCTGTGAGCTGATGCAGCTGACGGCGCCGGATCTGAAACGGCTGGGCGTCATTGATGAGATTATTCCGGAACCCGCGGGCGGCGCGCATCTGGCGCCGGAGATCGCGCTGCGCGAGCTGGGCAAGGCCCTGGAGCGGAACCTTAGAGCCCTGTCCCGGCAGAGCGGCGAAGCGCTGGCCGCTGGGCGGTATCAGAAATTCAGACAGATGGGGACACCCCCGAAGGAGGACTAATGAGCGGAATCAAGATTTGCGGCGTGGGACATTACGCCCCGCCGAAGCTGATGACAAATGCCGATTTGGAGAAGATTGTGGATACCAGTGATGAGTGGATCACCTCCCGAACCGGCATCAGTACCCGCCATCACTGTGAAACGGAGACCCACTCGGACATGTGCCGCGAGGCGGCAAAAATGGCGCTTCAAAAGGCGGGCGTGAAGCCGGAGGAGATCGGCGTGTGCATCGTGGCCACCCTGACCTCGGATTTCCTGGCTCCCTCCGCCGCGTGCCTTGTGCAACGGGACCTGGGACTGCGGAACGACACGGTCTGCTTTGACCTCAACGGTGCGTGCAGCGGCTTTCTGTTCGCCATACACACCATGGAGTGCATGCTGGCGGCCTCTCCCCGGAAGTACGGATTGGTGCTGGGCGCGGAGATGCTCAGCCGGTTCATCAACTGGGAGGACCGGTCTACCTGCGTCCTCTTCGGCGACGCGGCCGGGGCCGCCGTGGTGGAGTGGAACGAGGATTACGAGTCCATCCATGCGCTGCTTGGCTGCGAAGGCGACAGCGAGATGCTGGGCGTCACGGGTGCGGGCCACAAGGACCCGCCCCAGATCTTCATGCACGGTCAGCAGGTGTTCAAATTCGCCGTCACCGCTGTTCCCTGGTGCATCGACGAGGTACTCAAGCGCAACGGCAGGACCGTCGACGACGTGGACTTTTTCGTGTTTCATCAGGCCAATACCCGCATCATCGACCTGGCGGTGAAGAAGTACCATATCCCCGAAGAAAAGTATTACAAAAATATCAGCAAGTACGGCAATACCTCTGCCGCCAGCATTCCCATGGTACTCAGCGAGCTTTCGGAGCTTGGAAAAATCGGTTCCGGCAGCCGTGTGATGATGGTGGGCTTTGGCGGCGGCCGCACCTGGGGTGCGGCGCTGGCGGAATTTAAATAAAAAGAAAGGGCTTCCACGAGTGCGGGGGAGTGATAAGATATGAGACTGAATGAACTGCTGGGAACGGAGTTTCCCATCATCCAGGGCGGTATGGCCAATATCGCCACCGGCGAATTTGCCGCTGCCTGCTCCAACGCGGGCGCTCTGGGCATGATCGCCACCGGCGGCTGGGACGGCGTTCGGCTCCGTCAGGAAATCCGCCGCGCCAAGGAGCTGACGGACAAGCCCTTCGGCGTGAATCTAATGCTGATGAGCCCGTTTGCCGACGATATCGCACAGGTGATTTTGGAGGAGGGAGTCCGTGTTGTGACCACCGGCGCGGGCAATCCCGGAAAATATATTCCCGCATGGAAAGAGGCGGGCATCAAGGTGATGCCCGTGGTGGCGGCGGCGGTGCTTGCAAGACGCCTGGAGCGTTACGGCGTGGACGCCTTCATCGCCGAGGGCACCGAGTCCGGCGGCCATGTGGGCGAGATGACCACCATGGCCCTGGTGCCGCAGGTGGTCGATGCGGTGAGCGTACCCGTCATTGCGGCCGGAGGCATTGCGGACGGCCGGCAGTTGGCCGCAGCCTATGCTCTGGGCGCCATCGGCGCACAGGTGGGGACCTGCTTGCTGGCAAGCGCGGAGTGCCCCATCCACGAGAACTATAAACAGGCCATTCTCAAGGCGAAGGACTCCGACACCGTGGTGACGGGCCGCAGCATCGGCGGACCGGTCCGGGTGCTGAAGAACAAGATGTCCCGCACGTATCTGGAGCTGGAAAAGCGCAGCGCTACGCTGGAGGAGCTGGAGCGCGTGACGCTGGGTGGCCTGCGCCGGGCGGTGCTGGAGGGCGACGTGGAAAACGGCAGCGTGATGACCGGGCAGGTGGCCGGGATGCTCCACGAGATCAAGCCCGTGCGCCAGATTTTTGCCGAGCTGGTGGCCGGAGGCGACGCCCGCATCAAAGAATTGGCGGCACAGCTATGAAGCTTGGATTTTTGTATGCCGGACAAGGAGCGCAGCATCCCGGCATGGGCGCGGACCTGTATGAGAAGTACCCGGCGTTCCGGGCGGCGCTGGAGGTTGCGGATGTGGATTTTGATTTGAAGGCCGTATCCTTTGCGGACCCGGACGGTATTTTGAACGAAACGCAGTACACCCAGCCCTGTATGGTGGCCTTTGCCGCGGGACTGACGGATGTGCTGGCGGAAAAGGGGATCGTTCCTGCGGCGGCGGCGGGCCTGTCTCTGGGTGAGTATTCCGCCCTGTACGCCGCAAGCGTGTTCGACGCGAAAACGGCCGTAAAAGTGGTTGCCTTCCGGGGAAAGGCCATGGCCGACGCGGCGAGGGGCGTGGAATCCGCCATGATGGCGGTGTTGGGCGCGGACCGGGAGACGGTTGCCGCCGCCTGTAAAGCCGCGTCCGACGCGGGCGTGGCGGAGCCCTGCAACTTCAACTGCCCCGGCCAGATCGTCATCGGCGGCGAAAAGGCGGCCGTTGAAAAGGCCGCCGCGATTGCCAAGGAAAACGGGGCGAAGCGCTGCATGCCCCTGAAGGTCAGCGGGCCGTTCCATACGTCGCTTCTGAAACCGGCCGGGGACGCGCTGCGGGAGTATTTCGAAACTGTGGCATTTAATGAGCCGCGGATTCCCGTCCTGCACAACTGTCTGGGCGGTGAGAAAAAAGCCGCGGACACCATTCCCGCCCTCCTGGAGCGGCAGGTTCAGTCCAGCGTTTACATGGAGGACTGCATCCGCGCCATGGCGGCCCTGGGAGTGGACGCCATTGTGGAGATCGGACCGGGCAAGGCGTTGAGCGGTTTTGTAAAAAAGACGCTGCCGGACTTTCCGGTTTTCGCTGTGGAGACGGCGGAGGATGTGGAAAAACTGCCGGAGCTGCTGAAAGAGGTGAAGTGCGAATGAATTTTGTCGGAAAGACCGCCCTGGTCACCGGCGGAAGCCGGGGACTGGGCCGGGCCGTGTGCCGTAAGCTGGCGGAGGGCGGCGCGAACGTCGTCTTTTCCTATGCCGGGAACACCGCCGCCGCACAGGAGACGGTGAAGGAGCTGGAGAACATGGGTGCGGAGGTCCGCGCCGTACAGGGAAACGTAGCGGACAGCGAGGCGGTCAAGGCACTGATGGATACCGCCGTGAAGGAGTTCGGCCACATTCATATTCTGGTGAACAACGCCGGTATTACCCGGGACGGCCTGGCAATGATGATGAAAGAGGAAGACTTCGATGCGGTGATTGACACGAATCTGAAGGGCACGTTTCTTTGCATGAAAGCGGCCAGCCGCATCATGCTCCGGCAGAAATACGGCCGCATTGTGAATCTCAGCTCCGTGGTGGGCATTCACGGCAACGCCGGGCAGGTGAACTACGCCGCCAGCAAGGCGGGTGTCATCGGCATGACGAAGTCTCTTGCCAAGGAGCTGGCCCCTAAGGGCATCACAGTGAATGCCGTGGCCCCCGGCTTTATCACCACGGATATGACCGACGCACTTCCCGAGTCTGCGAAGGCAGCCTTACTTGCTACGATCCCTATGGCCCGACTGGGAGCGCCGGAGGACGTGGCGGACGCCGTGGCGTTTCTCGCCGGCGATGAGGCCGCGTATATCACCGGGCAGATCTTAGGCGTGGACGGCGGAATGGGAATGTAAACGACGGGGGGATAAATGCCCCGGGACCCTTCAGCGAACCGGGAAACGTGAGCCCCCTGTACGGATAAATGCAAAAGGAGATAGCCAACTATGGATAAAAGACGAGTTGTGATTACCGGCATCGGCGCGATCACGCCCATCGGACACTCCGCCGCCGAGAGCTGGCAGGCGGTGCGGGACGGGGTGTGCGGCGTTGCGCCTATCACCGCCTTTGACGCTACAAACCAGAAGGTCACGCTGGCGGCGGAAGTCAAGGACTATCAGCCGGAGGACTTCCTTGATAAGAAAGAGGCCAAGCACATGGCCCGCTTTACTCAATTTGCCGTCATTGCCGCCCGGGAAGCGCTGAAGGACAGCGGATTTGACCGGGAACAGGCGGATTTGGACCGCTGCGGCGTGATTGTGTCTAGCGGCATCGGCGGACTGCAAAACACCGAGGAAGAGCACGATCGGGGCAGGGAAAAGGGCTTTGACCGCGTATCCCCCTTCTATATTCCCATGTCTATCTGCAATATGGCGGCGGGCCGCATTGCCATCGACTCCGGCTTCCGGGGAATGTGTTCCTGCCCGGTGACGGCCTGCGCCGGCGGCACCAACGCAGCGGGCGACGCGTTCCATTACATCCGGGACGGATACGCCGACGTGATGCTGTGCGGCGGCAGTGAGTCCGCCGTGATGCCGCTGGCTATTGGCGGGTTTACCACCATGAAGGCCCTGGCCCAGAGTGAGGACCCCAGTCGCGCCTCCATTCCCTTCGACGCGGAGCGCAGCGGCTTTGTGATGGGCGAGGGCGCGGCGGTCCTGCTGCTGGAGGAGCTGGGCCACGCAAAGGCCCGGGGCGCCAAGATTTACGCGGAATTCGTCGGCTACGGCGCTACCTGCGACGCCTATCATATGACCGCCCCCCTGCCCGACGGCAGCGGCGGCGCAAAGGCCATGGCCCTCGCCCTGGCGGACGCGGACGTAAAGCCCGAGGCTGTGGACTATATTAACGCCCACGGAACCTCCACCCCCCTGAACGACGCCGGTGAGACGGCGGCGATCAAGGCGGTGTTCGGGGACCACGCGAGGAAGCTGGCCGTCAGCTCCACCAAGTCCATGACCGGCCACATGCTGGGCGCGGCGGGCGCGGTGGAGGCGGTGTTCTCCGCTCTGGCTCTGAAGGAGGGATACCTCCCCGCCACCATCAACTATCGGGTCCCGGACCCCGCCTGCGATCTGGACGTGGTGCCGAACACCGGCCGCGACAGCGACCTTCGTTATGCCCTGTCCAACTCACTGGGCTTCGGCGGGCACAACGGCAGCATCCTGTTGAAGAAATGGGAGGAGTGAGTCATGGGACTTCAGTATAATTCCGATGAAATCGCTGAGATTCTGCCCCATCGCTATCCCTTTGCGCTGGTGGACAGGATCGTGGACGGCGAGGAGGGAAAGTGGGCCAAGGGGATCAAGTGCGTCACGGTAAATGAGCCGTTTTTTCAGGGGCACTTTCCACAGAAGCATGTGATGCCCGGCGTCCTCCTGATCGAGGCCATGGCGCAGGTGGGCGGAGTCGCCGTTTTGGCGCTGCCCTCCAACAAGGGTAAAATCGCCCTGCTGGGCGCGGTGAAAAATGCTCGCTTTAAACAGCAGGTGACTCCCGGCGACGTGCTGGAGATAACCTGCACCCTAACCAAGCAGCGGGGGCCGGTGGGAATTGGCGAGGCGGAGGCTAGAGTGGACGGAAAGGTTGTGGCCACGGCGGAACTGACTTTCGCCATCGGGCAGTGACGGCCCGACCGTGAGATAGTAGGCGGCGCAATTGAAGGAGGTGAATTTTGCCATGCTGGATCAGCTCTTTTTCGAGGTTTACACAAAGTTTAAGCTGCACTTTTATCAGGAGGTTTTGACCCGCTTCCAGTCGCGGGAGGCCAGCCTGACCACGGTGGAGACTTTTTGCATGGAGTCCATCCAGGCGTTTGGGAATCCAACGATCAACGAGTTTGCGTCTTTTCTGCACATCTCTCCTTCCAACGCCGCATATAAGGTCAACAGCCTGGTAAAAAAGGGGTATGTGGACCGGGTACAGTCCCCTGATGACCGGCGGGAGTATCATCTGAAAGTGACGCAAAAGTATGTGGACTACTACAATATCAGCACTACCTATGTGAAGGAAGTCATGGAACGGATCGAGCGGCACTTTTCTCCCGCGGACTGCGCAAAGCTGGCGGAGATACTCAGCGTAATCAGCAAGGAACTGATGCCGGAGGTGGAGCTTCCGGAAACCTCCGGAGCCGGCAGATAGAATTCAGCACAGGGGCTGAGAAACAACTATCATCCCAAAAAAGTCAGGGCATTTCGGGATGGCGTTTTAGCCGCCGCAAAATTTATCGAGAAAACCAAATAAGAAAGGCGGGCGGCGGGCGCCCGCGGCGG
>JAEWYA010000233.1 GCA_023395775.1 Bacillota bacterium | reverse complement strand
GGCGCGGTGCTGGGTGGTCGGGCTACGGTGGGCGCCCACTGCCACATTGGGGCCGGAGCGGTTCTGGCGGGCGTGGTTGAGCCCGCATCCGCGACGCCGGTCATCGTTGAGGACAACGTGCTGGTAGGCGCCAACGCGGTGGTGATTGAGGGCGTCCATGTGGGCAAAAACGCCGTGGTGGCCGCTGGCGCTGTGGTGGTGGAAGACGTACCGGAAAACGCCGTCGTCGCCGGGTGTCCCGCGAAGGTTATCAAAATGAAGGATGAGAAAACGGAGAGCAAAACCGCCCTGATCGACGCGCTTCGGAGACTGTAACGGCAGCCTGCGGGCTTTTCAAATTTGATAGAACTCTGTATAAAAATTGTTTTTATACAGAGTTCTATTGCCTTTTTAAGGAAAACATGATATGCTGTGTTATAATCATGAGTAAAGTTGTAATTGTAAGTAAAGGAGACGTAGATATGCTGAATTCAGCTAATATTTGCATAGTCCTTTCGATTCTCATCTATCTGATTGCGATGCTGGGAATCGGCGCAGCCTGTTCCAGAAAGAACCGGACCACGGATGATTTTTATCTGGGTGGCCGTAAGCTGGGGCCGCTGGTGACGGCTATGAGCGCCGAGGCATCCGACATGAGCAGTTGGCTGCTGATGGGACTTCCCGGTCTCGCGTACCTCTCCGGCGTGGCCGACGCCGGCTGGACCGCCATCGGTCTGGCGGTGGGCACCTATCTCAACTGGCTGATCGTGGCCCGGCGCATCCGGCTGTATACGAAGCGGTTGGAGGCCATCACCATTCCCGAGTTCTTTTCCAAACGCTTTGGAGACGAAAAGCACATTCTGACAGGGGTCGCCGCCGTGGTGATCCTGCTCTTCATCATCCCCTACACCGCCTCCGGCTTTGCCGCCTGCGGAAAGCTGTTCAACAGTCTCTTCGGTGTCAATTATGTGGCCGCCATGATTGTTTCCGGCTTTGTCATCGTGGCGTATACCTCAATGGGCGGATTTCTGGCCGCTTCCACCACCGACCTGATCCAGAGCATCATTATGACCATTGCCCTGTTCATCATGGTCCTATTTGGCATTTACGCCGCAGGCGGACTGGATGTGGTAATGGACAACGCCCGGGCGCTTCCCGGATATCTGAGCTTGGCTTTCTCGCACAATATGGCGGAAAATTCCGCCAGCCCGTATGGATTTATCACCATTATCTCCACCACAGCCTGGGGATTGGGATACTTCGGAATGCCCCACATCCTGCTGCGGTTCATGGCGATTGAGGACGAGCGGAAGCTGACTCTCAGCCGCCGGGTCGCCACCGTGTGGGTGGTAATTTCCATGGCGGTGGCCATCTTTATCGGCATCGTAGGCTACGGCGTCACAAAGGCGGGCGGCATCGGATTCCTGGAGGGTTCGGCCTCCGAGACCGTAATCGTGCGGCTGTCCGGCCTGCTGTCCACCCACGGGATTGTGCCGGCCCTGCTTGCCGGCGTGGTACTGGCGGGTATCCTGGCCAGCACCATGTCCACCGCCGATTCTCAGCTCTTGGCGGCGGCCTCCAGCGTATCCCAGAACTTGATGAGTGAATGCTTCCATGTGAAGATGGACGAGAAAAAGAAGGTCACCGCCGCCCGGTTGACGCTGATTACGATTGCCCTGGCCGGCATGCTTCTGGCCCGGGACCCCAACAGCTCGGTATTTGCCATCGTGTCCTTCGCGTGGGCGGGCTTTGGCGCGGCGTTTGGTCCCGTGGTTTTGTTCGGCCTGTTCTGGAAGCGTACCAACTGGCAGGGTGCGCTGGCGGGCATGGTTTCCGGCGGCGTGATGATTTTTGTTTGGAAATACTTGGTCCGGCCTCTTGGCGGCGCGTGGAACATCTATGAACTGCTGCCGGCGTTTCTGGTGGCCTGTGTGTTCATCATCGTCGTCAGCCTTACCACGGCCGAGCCGAAAAAAGAGATCGTTGACACTTTTAACGATGTAAAGGCCATGTGATACATGTTTCCGCTTTCATCCTTTATGGTAAACGTCAGTTTTCCGTTCTCCGGGTATTAAGTTCGTCAGAAATGCGGAGCATCGCGAAAAGCGATGCTCCGCATTTAAGTTATGGAGAAGCGCAGGTGAGACTCATCACCATATAGCCGGCCGTTTCGGGACCTTTTCTTTACGCCATCAAAAGCGCCAAATAGCCGACATACAGTCCCAGCAGCGCAAACCCCTGCCAGCGGTAGAACCGTCCCGTAACCAGCGGCGGCAGCATGGCAACTGCCCCTACCACCAGACAGGCGGGCAGATCCAGCTCGGTAGTCTGACGCCCGATGGCGAGGCTTCCGCCGGAAACGGCGGAGCACACCGGCAGAATCATGGTCAGGTCAATCACGTTGGCCCCTACAATGTTGCCGATGGACATGGACGCCTCTTTTTTCGCGATGGCGGTCAGCGTGGTCACCAGCTCCGGAAGGGACGTCCCCACCGCCACCAGCGTCACGCCGATAATGCTGGCGGGAACACCAAGCTTGAGTGCCAGCGCACTGCCGTAGTCAATCAACAGCTGGGACCCAATAATAATGCCTGCCAGACCCACAGCAAACATGCCCAGCTTTGAAACCATCTTCCGATGGGAAGCCGCGCGGCGGCGAGGTCCGCTGTCCCGGTCCGCCTCCACGCTGATTTTAGCATCGTAGATGTTGTTTCCAAGGTACAGAGCAAAAATTGCAAACAGCAGCAGACCGGAAAACAGCGGCAGGCTTCCGCCCCGACACAGGATGGATAGCAGCACCGCGCCGCAGAGCATCAGAATCGCCTTGAGCGTAAACTGCCCGCGGTTGACGGCGGAAGGCATACAAAGCACGGAGATACCTAAAATCAGGCCGATATTGGCGGTAACAGACCCCACCGCGTTGCCAACGGCCAGATCGATCTCCCCCTCCAACACACCGGTGACAGATACCGTCAGCTCCGGCAGCGTCGTTGCGACGGACACCACCGTGGCGCCAATGATGAACCGCGGGATTCCGGAGGCCTCCGCAATCCAAACCGCGCCGTCCAGAAACCAGTCTCCGCCCTTGACAATCAGCAGCAGGCCCAGTAAAAATAGAAAAATCACCACAGGCAAACTCACGGCGTGCTCCACTCCTTTTTGCCCCCCTTATTTTCATGGGGGACTCGTCTATCAGGATATGCGGACTTGGAACAAAATACAATAGGAAATTCCGCGCCGGATAAGAAACTGGAAAAGCCCTTTCCCGTCCTCTGTCTTTATTGCGCGGATCTTGTCAATCTGCTATAATAGAAGCGTTGTTCTCGGGTGAGTGGAAAGGAGCTAACAGCAATGACAATCAAAGAACTGGCGGAACAGTATGATCCCTTTATTATTGAGAGAAGAAGATATTACCATCAGCATCCGGAGTTGAGTTGGAAGGAAGAGAGAACCTCGGAGTCCATCCGGTCCGACCTGGAATCCATGGGCATCGAAACAAAAAGGTTCAGCAGCGGAACGGGGGTTCTCGGTGTGATCCGCGGCGGCAAGCCGGGAAAAACGGTGATGCTGCGTGCGGATATCGACGCGCTGCCGATTGAAGAGCATGCGGATGTGCCTTTTCTTTCACAGAATCAGGGCGTGATGCATGCGTGCGGTCACGACTGCCATATTGCCATGCTGCTGGGCGCGGCGAAAATCCTTTCGGGCATCCGTCAGGAGCTGTGTGGAACCGTGAAGCTGATTTTTCAGGCTGCGGAAGAAACCTGCCACGGCGCGGAATATTATGTGAAAGAAGGACTGCTCGACGGAGTGGACGCCATCATGGGCATGCATATCTGGGGGACGCTGGACGCGCCGCTGATCAACGTGGAGGCGGGCGGTCGCATGGCTTCCTGCGACAACTTTAAGATCACGGTGCGGGGCAGGGCGTGCCACGGCTCCGCACCCCATATGGGAACGGATGCCATCGTGGCCGCTGCCGCCGTAATCAGCAACCTTCAGACGTTTACCAGCCGCCGCAACAACCCGCTCAACCCGCTGGTCATCAGCATTGGCACCATTCACGGCGGGAATGTTTTTAATGTCATCGCCGACAAGGTGGAGATGGAGGGGACCGTCCGTACATTTTCCCGTGAGCTTCGCAAGGACATCGAGGGCATCATGCGGGATATGATCGAAAATACAGCGAAGGGCTGCGGAGCCGAAGCAAGCCTGGAATACTGGCAATTTCCGGGTCCTGTGATCAATGAGCACGACGATTTGAACCGCATTGCCAGAAACGCCGCTGTGAAGCTCTATGGGGTGGAGGGCTTGGCCCCCCTGGAGAAGATGACCGGTTCAGAGGACTTCGCGTACTACATGGAAAAGATACCGGGCATCTATGCGTTTATTGGAGCACGCAATCCTGAGATTGGCGCGGTTTACGGCAACCACAGCGACCAGTTCAAGGTGGATGAACGCGCTCTGCACCGCGGTTCCGCATTTTATGCGCAGTTTGCGGAGGATTATTTAGCTGCCGGTCACAGCGGAAGATAATCAGGCCTTGCCAAAATAGGTCCTTCGACGTATATGCCGAAGGACCTATTATTTGACTTCCTTACATCTCTGACCGGTACTATGCTTTCGGTTCAATCCCCGCGGCCTTGGCCGCAGCCTCGATTACATGCCCCACAAGCACGGTGGAAGTGACTGTTCCCACACCGCCCGGGACCGGCGTGACAGCCCCCGCCAAAGGCTCCACGCTGGAAAAGTCCACATCCCCGCACATGGTCCCGTCCGCGCTCACGTGGATACCCACGTCAATTACCACCTGCCCCTGGGAAACACATTTGCCGTCCACGGCTCCGGCCTTTCCGGCGGCCACGATCAACACATCCGCCTTTTGGCACTCCTCCGCCAGATTCCGTGTGTGAGTGTGGCAGATGGTAACGGTGGCGTTCCGCGCCAACAGCAGCATCGCCACAGGCTTTCCGATTACCAGACTCCGTCCCACCACAACGACCTTTCGGCCATCCAAACCGCAGTGGTAGTGGTCCAGAATCTCCACGCACGCCTGTGCGGTGCAGGGCGGATATCCCGCGCCCTTTCCGGTAAACACGCGGGCCAGAGACCCGCTGGTAATGCAGTCCACATCCTTTTCGGGGCGCAGCGCCTCGCAGGCCGCATGTTCATCCAGTCCCGCGGGCAGGGGCCGCAGCATCAGGCAGCCATGGACGCTCTTGTCCTCGTTGACGCTTCGGATCACATCCATGAGCTCCGCCTGGGTACAGCTTGCGGGAAGCGTCAGCCTTCGGGCCTCCACGCCCAGCTTTTCGCACCGTTTCACCGCGCCCCGCTCATAGGCGAGATCGTCCTGCCGCTCCCCCACCCGCAGGATCGCCAGCACAGGCGTCACGCCCTTTTGCTCCAGAGTCCGCATCTGCGCCGTCAGTCGTTCACTCAGACTCGCCGCAACCTCTTTCCCGCTTAAAATCGTCGCCATCTTCTCTCCCCTCTCATTTTTCACGCAACTGGGCCGTCACCGCCGTCGCAATCTTCGACGCCCGCATGCAATATTCTTTCAAAAGTTCGTCGGTCCGGTGCTCCAGTGCCTCCGCCACAACGCGGTTTTTCAATGTTTTTGTGTTGATATAAACGTTTAGTGCAGCGCATTCCATAGCGGCCTTGCAGCACACCGCCCCACAGCCCACGTCGGACACCAGCATGACGCTGCTCTTTTCCAGCATCTCCTCCAGCAGCTCCACCGCCTGGGCGCACTGCTCCAACATCTCCATGGGCGCGGCGCAGGCCTTCTTTGTTGCCTCCTCCAGAACGGCCTCCCGGCCCGGGTCGTCCTTGGGAATGGAATAGGCCTTTGACAGCGGTTCAAACGCCGCCGCATCCGCGTCCACCAGCTCCAGCAACCGGGTCCGCACCCGTTCTCCTTTTTCAAGCAGGGCGCGGATATCCGGTTCCACGGCGGCATATTTCTTTCGCCCCAGAGTCAGGTTGCCCGCCATGGAACAAAGGGCGGCTCCCAGCGCGCCAACCAGCGCCGCCGTGCCGCCGCCGCCGGGGACCGGAGCCTTGGACGCCAGAAGAGATGCGAACCCCTCACAGGTTTGATCGATCAGTTTCTCAGCCATGGGCAAATCCTCCGTTTAAATCAAGCAGCGGCGCACAGTCCTGGTCAACGATTGCACCGCCAGCTTTTTATAAGATTGCACAGAAATGGCGCAGATAGGCTACTGTATGAATTTTTGTGCAGGATGTCAAAAAATATGCAAGCAGGCACATACCAAAGGCCGCCGCCGTAACCTGGCTAGCAGTGCTTTCAGTATAAAGCCCACCGTTAAAGCCGTCAACTCATTTTCAAAAAGCTCTTGAAAACTTTCCAACTTTGTCCATAATATTACCTCCAGACGGACAGTGTCTTGCTCTCTCACTGTCCAATCTCGGGGTAGCACATCAGCCGCGGCGATAAGCTAAAAGAATTATTACAGTAGAAGTAGATAATCATGAGCGACATAAACAATAGAAGCAAAGATCTCTCAATTGGCCGATTCACTGCGTTAGGATAATACAAGGCTGTCAGTTAATCAAAAAAACTGACAGCCTTGTATTTATAGTGATTTTTTATTTTTCGCCATATGCTAAGAATATACTGATGCTTGCATTACAGCCGCACGTAGATGTAGTGCAGCAATCCCCACCGGCGCAGTCTACTGAAACATTTTTAAGTCCGGCACGGATCAGCCAATTTTGAATTTCTTTACGTTTGAAGCCCATCCAGCGATCGTGCTGTTCACTTTTCAGAAATTCAAAATTATGTTCATCCAGATCTGTTATAACAATTTTACCTTCAGGCTTGAGGCTTCGTACCATCTCTTGAATTGCCGCAAAAGGATCTTCAACATGGTGCAAAAACATGTTGGCTAGAGCATAGTCAACAGAGCTGTCTTCCAAGGGAAGCTTCTCCGCGTCCCCCTGCCTATAGTCAACAAGGCTGCAATCAGAGTATTTTTTCTTCATTTGGTTCAGCATCTCTTCCGATTGATCGACGGCAATAACCTTGCAGCCCTTTTGAATAAGTCCTTCTGTAATAAAACCGGTTCCCGCTCCGATATCGGCGCATAGCTTTCCCATTTCAACGTTTAAGACTAAGAACGCCTTTTCCCTGATGGATTCAGAGAAAAAGCCTGCTCTCATACTATCCCACTGAGACGCTACATCATCAAAATAAGTTTTGGATTCCATTGCTTGTGCCTCCCTTCACTGATCATTTTTTGCTATTGCCGCTACTAAAATCTGCAAACTTTCAAGAACCTGTTCCTGCTTTTCGCATGGTATCGATTCAAAGATATTTGTAAAATACAGGTTCATATTATCTTCTATCCTCATGAATTTTTTGAGGCCGTTTTCAGTAAGCTTAATTGTTACATACCGTCTATCATTAGAATCCAACTCACGCCCCGCCATGCCATTATTAACAAGGTTATTTACTGTCCGGCTCATTGTACTGCTGTCAAGGTTAAGTAATTCTGACAGTTCAATGAGTGATATGCTTTTTGCACGCCCGATTTCGACTAGAGCATGACACTGAGCAAGCGATATGCCATGACACGATACTTCAGATTCTTCCAAAATGCCTAGTTTCCGTTCCATTTGGCGTACGCTTTCACGTAGATTCTTGATTTTGGTCGCCTTATCCATACCGAATCCCCTCCATGCAATTATTGTATCACGAAATAGTTGTTTAATGCAATAGATTACCGTATAATAATTATTACTTCACTTCTGAATTTAAAAAGGAAAAACCCGCTAAAAGCATTGCTTTTAGCGGGTTCTATGGCGGAGACGGTGAGATTCGAACTCACGTGCCCTTGCGGACAACCTGATTTCGAGTCAGGCTCGTTATGACCGCTTCGATACGTCTCCATATTTTATTTTAATACACACAGCCCCGCGTAGAAGTCAAGGCAAAGTGTAGAAAACCGTAGAAATTGGTTAAAAGCTAAATTTTCAAAATCCCGCAAACCCACATAAACCGAGGGATTCCCACCCCCCCAAGTTCAGGGGTTATCTAGACCGGGGCTGGTAAATGGCCCTGATATGGCCTCCAACGCCGAAAATTATCTGAGTAATTATTATGACACACTTTTTGAAAAGTTGCAAGCCCCTTGTAAGGCATTCTAACGTAAGCTTTTCAAACGCAAACCTACCGGTCCTGGCCCGATCTGGGGGACACTGACACGATTATCCCTATTTATCGAGAGCCGCAATCCATTTGGCAAAAAATTGTGAAAACCATGTTTCCATTCTTGACAGGGACTGCATTTCGTGCTATTATACTTTAGCTGACGTTTCCATGGAGGGCTCGCGCAGGTGTAGCACAATGGTCAGGGCACCAGCCTTCCAAGCTGGGGATGCGAGTTCGATTCTCGTCACCTGCTCCAACAAAATGCGCCAGTAGCTCAGGTGGATAGAGCAACTGCCTTCTAAGCAGTAGGCCAGGGGTTCGAATCCCTTCTGGCGTACCAGTTCCCTTCTGGGTCAGCCTTTCGTACAGGCCGGGCGGATTAATCAATATGTGGTGGGTGTAGTTCAATTGGTAGAGCACCGGATTGTGGTTCCGGCTGTCGTGGGTTCGAGTCCCATCACCCACCCCAGAATGAGCGGAGGGGATCGGGCTTGCCCCGATTCCCTCTGTTTTGATTTCCATCTTGGGGCGTAGCCAAGTGGTAAGGCAAGGGACTTTGACTCCCTCATCCGCTGGTTCGAGTCCAGCCGTCCCAGCCAGCTTTTTACTTTTTCTCAGTTGATCCGGTAGCTCAGTCGGCAGAGCAACTGCCTTTTAAGCAGTGGGTCCGGGGTTCGAATCCCCGCCGGGTCACCACAAAAAACTTATCCGAACATATGCGGTTTATCTTTGTCAACAGTTTTTTCAGCTGTGTGATGAGCAGCGAATAACGGATAGGTAAAAACCACTCGCCCTGAAAGGCGAGTGGTTTTTTTATCTTTTCATTTACTTTTTTATCTTGGGACCCACTAATTTATTTGTAAAATGACACCCCAATATGGTAAAATAGAAAAAAATGGAAACGTCCAGTGAAAAGGAGACGGTGCGTTGAAGGACAGAAACCGGAGACTTGCGGCCTCCCTGGCCGCATGGATGTCCTCCCTGCGGGAGCTGCTCCGCGCCCGGGAGGTGTTGGCTTTGCGCAACATCCGGCGCAGCCACTTGCGGTACTTTTTTGCTTTCCCTGTCGCCATGGTAATCGTCAATGTGCAGAATCTTTTCCTGGCCGATTCTTCCCGTGTGCTGGACCTCCCCGCCACGGCCTTCACCTTTCTCGCCTTTGCGCTGGGTGCGATGAGCTTCTTCCTCTTCTGTCGGGAACAGAATGTTGCGGCTGTATCCCGGACGGCGGCGTGGCTGACCCTCGCGGGCGGGCTTATGTGGGCGCTGCTTCCGGCGGGGACAGCCGCATTTTTCAGCGCCGTAGTGATGATGGCGGGCATCGGTGGGTGCATTTCCTGCGGCAGCTTCTCCTTTGTCTTTGTGCTCAACAATACGGAGCGGTTCTTTGGCAGCGCTCTGATGCTGCTCTCCATCACCCTCCTTAAGCTCGTTTCCGGTCTTGCCGGCGCTTCCGCGCCTTTGCGAAAGATCTTTGCGCTGGCGCTGGCTGCCGTCCTCATTTTCTGCACCGCGTCATCCCGTCAGGAGGACTACGCCGGCCGTGGATCAAAGCCCGACGCCGTTTTTAATCCGAGCATATGGCTGACGCTGTTCGTGTTTTTCTCTTATTTTGCCATCCGGATCACCGGTTTTTACGTTCCGGCGTTTGCACATCCCGCAGATTCGATTCTCCGGGGCGTTCTGACGCTCGTGCCGGTTTTGCTCTGTGTTGGCGCGCAGCTGGTGTTTCAGTGCAGCGTCTGGACGCTGTGCAACGTGTTCTTTCTCTCCGCCATTTTGAGTTATGTCATGTGGTATACCGGGCTGGCGGAGATCGCTCACGTTTTTTCGGTGCTCAAGGACGTGGGGCTGCTCGTTACATTCTATCTGATCGGCTGTGTCTCCAATAAGTTCTGCAATTTTCGGATGCACAAGCGGCTGGTTCTGTTGAGTATGGCTGTCGTCGGGCTATTGTATTTCGGCGTCGATCTGCTGCACCCGACTATGCCAGGCGTCCCCGCAACGGTTGCCGCGGTTCTGTTTGCCGCCTTTCTGCTCCTCTCCCCTGTCTTTTCCCAGTATCTTTTCTTCGCCGACTGGTCAAAGGAACTTCGCGCCGCCTGCATGACGGCCGCTTTACCGGACATCCCACCGGGGAGCGTGCTTGACCGGCAGGTGGCGACGCTGGATCAGACCTGCCTCTCGCCCCGTGAAAAGCAGGTTGCGCTGCTGCTTTTGCAGGGCATGACGCTGCGGCAGGTCGCGCCGGAGCTGGGGCTGACCGCCTCCACAGTAGCCACTTACAGCAAAACCATCTACAAAAAACTCGGAATCAACAGCCGCGCGGAGCTGTTTCTGCTCTTCGGCGGGCAGCGCGTTCCGCGACAGACGGTCGATGTAAAAAAATAGAGCTTCCCGTCGCTTTTCTTTACCCCCTCCCTGTTTTGGGAGGGGGTTTTTCGTGTTCACTCCCAAAAGAGGGAGCTTGCGGAGCGCCAGCGGCAGCCGCACAATGAAGCCAGCACCAGGAAAGGAGGCACCGTATGGGCTGGTTTGTTGTCCGCGGTGCGGTACCGCAGCCGCCGGACGGACTGGATGCGGAGCGGGAAAAGCAGTGGCGGCTGTCGC
This sequence comes from Bacillota bacterium, assembly GCA_023395775.1. Classification (GTDB taxonomy): domain Bacteria; phylum Bacillota; class Clostridia; order Oscillospirales; family Oscillospiraceae; genus Oscillibacter. The sequence continues at coordinate 3,163 of JAEWYA010000233.1, read as the reverse complement.
TGCTGAGCGCGGAGGAATGGCGCGCATTCGAATGGTTTCGGCTGGGCTATACCGCGCGATGGACTGCGGAGACCATGCTGCTGAGCCGGAGATCTGCCAGAAGGCTGTTCAGCAGCGTTTTCTGCAAGCTGAACGCGACGGATGAGGCAGAAGTCTGCCGGCTCTACCGAGAGGCCGCCCTTAAGCCGCAGGATTTTTTGGAGGAAGAGAGGAACATGTGATATGACAAACGATCTATTTGGAAATTTCGGCGGGCTCATGCGAGGACTTTCCGGCCTGATGCCCCAGGACGACCCTAATGTAAAGCAAATGAACCTGCAGTCTCAACTCGGCGAACTGCAGGCCGAGGAGACGGCGCTTTATGCGGGCATCGGAAAGCAGGCACTCGCGGAGACTCCCGATCGCTTCCCGGAGCAGACGCACCATCTGACGCTGGTGAAAAGCAGAATTGCCGCCGTACAGGCCGAGCTGGCCGCCGCGCAGCAGGAGCGGGAGAAGGCGGAGCGGGAGCAGCAGCAGGCGGAGGCGCTGCATACCTGTCCCCGGTGTGGCACACGCAATCCGGACAGCGTGAAATTCTGTCAGGAGTGCGGCACAAAGCTCGGTCCCGTCATCTGCACAAGCTGTGGTGCGCCGCTTTCCCCCAGCGCAAGATTTTGCGGCAAATGCGGCGCGATGCAGGAGGGCTGAGCATGGCAAGCTACAAGCAGCCCTGTCTGCACTGCGGCAGCTATATCGACGCAGATTGCCGCTTCTGCCCTGCCTGCGGCAGCGACAGCCCATTCGGGTATCTGTGTCCGACCTGCCTGCGGCCAATCGCGAAAACCCAGTCCGTCTGCGCCGGCTGCGGCAGATCGCTCCGGGTCCCCTGCCCCTTCTGCGGAGAGGCAACCTTCGTGCAGGGGACTTGCGAGCGCTGCGGGAAATCGCTGATGCGGCGCTGTGAAAATCCACGCTGCGGCGTGATGCAATTTTTTGAGAACACAAAATGTACCGCCTGCGGCAAAAAGCTCAGGCAGAACAACGGGAGGTAATGCGCCATGCTGCAATCCTTTACCAGAAACTACGAGGACAATTCCACAGAGGCCGGCTTTCAATTCACCTTTTACTGCGACATCTGTCAGGACGGCTTTAAAAGCAGCTTTGTGGAATCCGAGACCTACAAAAAAAGCCGCAGCCTGCGGGGAATGACCCGGGGCGCAGGTGTGATCGGCAGTCTGCTGGGCGGGCGTCTCGGCGATCTCGGCTGGTCGCTGGAGCGCGGCGGCGACCTGCTTTCCGAGCGATTTGACGGAATGAGCCCCGAGTGGCAGAAGGAACATGAAAACGCCTTTGAACACGCCAAGAACGAAGCGCAAAGGCATTTTCACCGCTGCCACGGCTGTCATAAGTGGGTCTGCGACAGCTGCTATAACGAGGACGAAATGCTCTGCGCCGACTGCGCCCCCCGGCAGGAGGTCGCCGTAGCCAAGGCGCGGGCGGCAGCCATGCAGCGAAACATCGACGAAAAGGCCGAGTCTGCAGAGGTTTGGAGCGGAAAACTGGAGAGCAAGACGGTGGTCTGCCCCGCCTGCGGAAAACCTGCCGGGACAGGCAAATTTTGCAACAACTGCGGTGCGTCCTTGGAACTGGCCGCCTGTCCGGCCTGCGGCGCGAAAAACGCGCTGGGTGTCCGCTTTTGCAGTCAGTGCGGGGCGTCCATGAGCAAGCCGAATTCCGCAAAATGTCCGGGCTGCGGTTCCGAAAACCCTGTGGGAACCAAATTCTGCGGCAGCTGCGGCAGTAAGCTGTAAAACCCGCTCACGCGAGCGCTATGAAAGGAGAAATCCCATGAAATCTGTATTTTTGATTTTCCTTTCCCTACTCTGTCTGGCGGGCTGTGCGCCTGCGGCAACAGATGCGGGGCAGTCCGCTCCCACGGCAACTATACAGGCAGGCACATCCTCCGCGCCCGCAGAAAGCACAGCGGACACAGCTCCGGCGGAAAAGCAGGCCGAAACCGTGACCGTGGAGATTGTGCCGCCGGAGGGCTGGACGCCGGTGGAGGGCTCCGTGCTGGACGTCCAGTATCTGAAGGGTACAGCCAGCTTTATGGTGAAGCCGGAGCCGTTTGCGGGAGCCACTCTCGACGAGGTGGTGAAGGAAGCCGCCGCCATCTATCAAAGTTCATTTGACAGTTACGCTGCCCAGGGCGAAGCGGAACCGCTCACGGTGGACGGCAAGGATGCCCGGAAGCTGACGTTCACCTGCACGGTCAGTAACATCCAAATGAAATTTACCTATGTGTATCTCTTTGCCGGCGACCAGACCTATGTCATCACCTTCGGTGATCAGAAGAGCACTTTTGATGCGCTGAGCGCGGACATTGGGACCATTTTGAACGACATCCGGTTTACCGTAGGCTGACCGGGGAGTTCCATTATATAGGAGGATCGCATGAAAAGTTTATGGATCACCAGGCGTCGGATACCGGCGCTGCTTCTGACATTGCTGCTCCTTATCACGCTGCTGCCCATCCCGGCAAAGGCCGCAGATCCGCTAACGCTCCAAAGCGCGGCGGTGACCACTGGCGGAGGCGTGGGCCTGACCTTTGATCGCGCTGTTTCCGCCGTGGATTTTGTCAACACAATTAAGACAGGATTTACCATCACGGGTTTGGACAGGACACTTCCCATTACCAACGCCACCTTACACGGAGGATCGAACAATTTTGTCCAGCTCTATTTCAACGCACCGGTTCGCGGCGGTGAGGCAGTCGCCCTGAGCTATACGCCCGGAAGCGTGCAGGCGGCGGACGGCGGGCTTCTTGCCCCCATTCCCTCGATGGATATTGAAAACAATCTTCCGCATCCCACGCTTGGCATAGATGCTCCGCCGCCGGCTACAGTCGGCGCCTCTTATACCCATACCTTCACCGCTACCGGCGGCACGTCTCCGTACCGCTTCACTCTCGACAGCGTGGGAGGCAGTTTGCCGGGCGGCCTGACGCTAAGCGAAAATGGGGCCGTCTCCGGTGTTCCCACAGCGGCGGGGACATTTCCATTTGCCATCTTTGCGACGGACAGTGAGAACGCGTTCGACCTCAAATCCTTCAGCATTACGGTGCAGGAGCCTCCCGTCAACGTCTGTGAGATCGCGGGCTTCGGATACCTGCCGCTGGACG
>JAEWYA010000205.1 GCA_023395775.1 Bacillota bacterium | reverse complement strand
CAGTTCCAGTCTGCCTGACTTCTTACTTTTCAGGGATTTTCCCAGCTTTTCCAGCAGAACGCTCATGTCCACAGTCTTTTCTAGCTGGAAGTCAAAGACATCGGCGGAGTCGAAATGGGGCACATGGTCTCCGTGGGGATTGTTCAAAAGCCCGCTGAGGTCCAGCGTCTCCGCGCGGTGAGTTACCAGCTTGTCCCGCACCCGCAGCAGATCGCTGCGGCCCACCAACTGGTCCACGGTGCGTATGCCCAGCTTTGCCATAAATTCGCGCAGCTCTTGGGCCACAAAGTACATGAAATTGACCACATATTCCGGCTTCCCCGCAAACCGTTTGCGGAGCTGGGGGTTCTGGGTGGCAATGCCTGCGGGGCAGGTGTCCAGATTGCATACCCGCATCATGCAGCAGCCCATGGCCACCAGCGGCGCGGAGGCAAAGCCGAATTCCTCCGCTCCCAGCATACAGGCGATGGCCACATCCCGGCCGGTCATCAGCTTTCCGTCCGTCTCAATGACCACCCGGCCCCGGAGACCGTTTTGGATCAGCGCCTGGTGCGCTTCGGCAACGCCCAGCTCCCAGGGAAGGCCGGCCCCCTGAATGGAGCTTTTGGAGGCCGCGCCGGTCCCGCCGTCATGGCCGGAGATGAGGACCACCTGCGCGCCCGCCTTGGCAACGCCCGCGGCGATGGTTCCAACGCCCGCTTCTGAGCAAAGCTTCACGCTGATGCGGGCGCGGCGGTTGGCATTTTTCAAGTCGAAGATCAGCTGGGCGAGGTCCTCAATGGAATAGATGTCATGGTGAGGCGGGGGAGAGATCAGCGTCACGCCGGGGGTGGAATACCGGGTCTTGGCGACCCAGGGGTAGACCTTTGCGCCGGACAGGTGCCCGCCCTCGCCAGGCTTGGCTCCCTGAGCCATTTTGATTTGAATTTCCTGCGCGCTGCAAAGATATTCACTGGTGACACCGAACCGGGCGGAGGAAACCTGCTTTGTGGCGGAGTTCCGTTCCGTGCCGTAGCGCTCGGGGTCCTCGCCGCCTTCGCCGGAGTTGGACTTTCCGCCAATGCGGTTCATGGCGACGGCCATGCACTCGTGGGCCTCCTGAGAGATGGAACCGTAGCTCATAGCCCCGGTCTTGAAGCGCTTCACGATGGATTCCGCGCTTTCCACCTCGTCCAGCGGGACGCCGCCGCCCTCGTCGAACCGAAAGTCCAGCAGACCCCGCAGCGTGTGGGGCTTGTCGGCAAAATCCACCAGCGAGGCGTATTCCTTGAATGCATCATAGCTTCCCTCCCGCACGGCCTTTTGCAGCAGCAAAATGGTGCGGGGGTTATACATGTGATCCTCCTTGTCGGGGCCGGAGCGCAGCTTGTGGGCGCCGGTGGAGTCCAGCGTGGTGTCATAGCCAAGGCCCAGAGGGTCAAACGCCTGATTGTGATTCCACTCCACGCCCTCGCCGATTTCGGTGAGGCCCACGCCCTCCACCCGGCTGGTGGTGTTGGTGAAGTATTTGTCGATGACCGTGCGGTTGATGCCCACGCACTCAAAAATCTGGGCGGACTGGTAGGACTGAATCGTGGAAATGCCCATTTTGGAGGCAATTTTCACAATGCCGTGGAGAATGGCGCTGTCATAGTCGTTCACCGCCGCGCCGGGGTCCTTGTCCAGAAGCCCCACCGTCACCAGCTCCGCCACGCACTCCTGCGCGAGGTAGGGATTGATGGCCTGCGCGCCGTAGCCCAGGAGCGTTGCGAAATGGTGTACGTCCCGGGGCTCCGCACTCTCCAGAATCATGGAGACGGCCGTCCGCTTTTTGGTGCGCACCAGATACTGCTGCAGGGCGGAGACCGCCAGAAGGGAGGGGATGGCCATGTGGTTTTCATCCACGCCCCGGTCGGACAGAATCAGGATATTGGCTCCGTGGCGGTATGCCCGGTCGCAGTTCACGAACAAGCGGTCCAGCGCGTGCTCCAGCGGCATACCGGGGTAGTACAGCAGGGAGATGGTCTCCACATGGAAGCCGGGGCAGTCCATGTAGCGTATTTTCATCAGGTCCACGGAGGTCAGGATGGGGTTGTGAATCTCCAGCACCGTGCAGTTTTCCGCCTGCTCCTGAAGCAGGTTTCCGCCCGCGCCCACGTAGACCGTAGTGTCGGTGACGATCTCCTCCCGGATGGCGTCCATGGGCGGATTGGTCACCTGGGCGAAAAGCTGCTTGAAATAGTTGAACAGGGGCTGGTGTTTTTCACTCAGCACCGCCAGAGGCGTGTCCACGCCCATGGCGGAGGTGGGCTCGGCCCCGTCCCGGGCCATGGGGAGCAGGGAATCCTTGACCTCCTCATAGGTATAGCCGAAGGCCTTGTACAGCCGGTCCCGCAGCTCTTGGGAGTGGGTCTCCACCTGCCGGTTGGGGATAGGCAGGTCCTTGAGGTGAACCAGATGCTGGTCCAGCCATTCGCCATAGGGCTGACGGCGGGCATAGTTTTCCTTTATTTCCCCGTCGTCCACCAGCCGTCCCAGCGTCAGGTCCGCCAGCAGCATCCGTCCCGGCTGAAGCCGGGATTTTTTAATAATCTTTTCGGGCGGAATGTCCAGTACGCCCACCTCGGAGGAGAGGATCAGGGTCTGGTCGTTGGTGAGATACCAGCGGCAGGGCCGAAGGCCGTTCCGGTCCAGGATAGCGCCCACCGTGTCCCCATCGGAGAAGACGATGGCGGCAGGGCCGTCCCAGGGCTCCATCATGGTGGCGTAGTAGTGATAGAAGTCCCGCTTCTCCCGGTTCATCCTCCGGTCGTTGGCCCAGGGCTCCGGAATGCACATCATCACCGCCTGAGGCAGGGGAATGCCGTTCATCATCAAGAATTCCAGGGTGTTGTCCAGCATGGAGGAATCGGACCCGCTCTGGTCCACCACGGGGAGAATTTTGTCCATGTCCTCCTCCATGACGGCGGAGAGCATGGTCTCCTCCCGGGCCAGCATTCGGTCCACGTTGCCCCGGATGGTGTTGATCTCGCCGTTATGCAGAATAAAGCGGTTGGGGTGGGCCCGCTCCCAGGAGGGATTGGTGTTGGTGGAAAAGCGGGAGTGGAC